>DATMSC010000253.1:0-2901 GCA_035565595.1 Longimicrobiales bacterium
CGATCGCCGCCAGTCCCAGGAACAGCACCTCGAAGGTGACGAAGAGGAGCACGGCGCCGAGCAGGATGCGCGGTTCCCGTTCCGCTGAGGTCAGGATCGCGGTGGCGACCAGGCCGACGACTGCGAACGCCGCGATGTGAAGGAACGTGTAGGCGATCACCGGTGGAGGTGTCAGCGACACTTCCTGGACGCCGCGGGCACCGTAGAGCAGTGCAGACCCCAGCGCCGCGGGAGTGAAGAAAGGCTCCCGGGTCAGCAGATCCAGGAGCAGGAACCACAGGGCGACGATCGTAGCGCCGATCACGCCCGTGACCACGCCCTCCCGAAGGATCTGGTGTTGGCGCAGTGCGTCCACCCATGTGCGCGTCGGCACCGTGCGGGTGACGCTGAGGTAAGCGATGAGCACGATGCCGGCGGCCACGCTCCCGATCAGGACCCGGACCCAGCCGAGCGTACCCACGATGTCGACGCCGGTAACGGCTACGCTCGAGTAGAACATCAGATCGAAGAACAGGAAGCCGAGCACGAGGCCGATGAGGATCCCGGGTGCGCCCCGGACCTGGCGCAGCGCTGCGCTGGCGGCGAGCCCGAAGGCGAAGAACACCGCGTAATGGATAGCGGTCAGCGCGGCAATGCTTCCCGGCCCAACCGCTGCGGGCTCGATACCGAAGAGCGCGGCCGCAAGGAAACCCGGTGTGTAGAGCGGCCTTCCCTGTATTGTGTCGACGATGAGGATCCAGGCGACGACGGTCGTTGCCCCGAGGAAACCGGCGATGATCCCCGGGCGGATGACATCACTCGTGGACTTCAATGGAGGCCTCTCGTGGTGGAGTCATCGCGTGCGCACGCCGGAGCGCGTGTAGTGGCCGTCGGCAGCACCAACCGTGCGGTGCACCGCCGGGCGGTGCACCGGTCGCCACCGGGTGCTGGACGACGGAATCAGGCGAAAGGCGCGCGGCCGCGCGGGGCCGCGCGTGCACCGCTCAGGCGGGGCTCAGCCGACGCGGTATAGCAAGAGATAGACCACTATGCCGGTGACCGATACGTAGAGCCACACGGGGAGTGTCCATCGCGCGATGGCACGGTGCCGGTCGAAGCGGCGCCGCGCGGCGCGGTAGATGGTCACCAGCGCGAGGGGCGGGACGAGCGCGGCCAGCACCACATGTGACGCGAGGATCGGATAATAGACGGCGCGCAGCCACCCACTCCCGGTGTAGGGTACCGAGCCGACGTCGAAGTGATAGATGAGATACGAGATCAGGAACGCGATCGAGGCGCCGAAGCCGGCGAGCATGCAGGCGAGGTGCTGCTGCACGCGGCCGCGGCGGATGAACCCATAGCCGATGGTCAGCGCGATGGCCGCCGCAGCGTTGAGCGCCGCGTTCAGGTGCGGCAGGTCGGCAACGTTCATGGCTATGCGTCGGGTACGGCGTCAGCCGCCGACCTTGTCGACCGCCATGAGGACGAGGAGTAGCGGGAGATACAGGACCGATCCGAAAAAGAGGGTTCGCGCCCGCTGGTCGTTCCGGTCGCGCATGAGCGCGACGCCGAGCGAGAGGAACGCGGCGCCGAGGATCAGAGCACCGGCGAAATAGATCGAGCCGGTCATTCCGAGAACCGTCGGCAGGAGGCTGACGCCCAGGAGGCCGATCGCATAGTTGACCACCTGGCCGGCGGTCTGCCGGCCATCGAAGTCTACGACGCTGAGCATGACCATCCCCGCCCGGCGGTAATCCTCGCGGTAGATCCAGGCGAGCGCCAGGAAGTGCGGTATCTGCCAGAGCGCCATGATCGCGAAAAGAGTTGCGGCGCGCAGGTCGAGCGGGCCACCGGCGGCGGTCCACCCAGCGACGATCGGGAGCCCGCCCGGGATCGTGCCGACGATCGTGGACGCCGACGTCATCCGCTTGAGCGGCGTGTAGAGGTACACGTACGACGCGAAGCTGGCAGCCACCAGCGAGCAGGTGACCAGGTCCACGAACGCGAACAGGTAGACGAGGCCCATCACACAAAGGCCGTACCCAAACCACACCGCCGCCGACGCCGGGATGCGACCGGCAGGGATCGGGCGATCGCTGGTACGCGACATGAGCGCATCGGCATCACGTTCCGCATGGTGGTTCAGCGCGCCGGCAGCGCTGGCGACGAGTGCCGTGCCGAGCAGCGTGTGCAGCAGCAGCACGATATCGAGCGCGCCTTGGGGCGACGCGACGTAGAAACCCACCGCGGTCGTGAGCACCACGAGCCGCGTGATACCGGGCTTGGTGAGCTGGTAGAGATCCTTCAGGACGGTACGCCGGATCGCCCGCGCGCCCGCGCTCTCGACGGTTGGCAGTCCGGGAGTCGCGGAATCGAGGACAGCTCGCATGGGTCCGGGGGTAGGGGAGCGCGCCAGCAGGTGGCCCGCCGTCGGAAACCGATGACGCAGGGAACTTCCCGGTCCGGGAACGGCGCCCATGGCGCCATCACCCGTAACCGCCGAATGATACAAGAATGCCGGGGGCGTGTAAAGCCGGATAGCGGCTAACAGCCAGGGCCAGGGCCAGGGCTTATGCCGGTGGGGCTGCGAATCCGGCGCGCGTCGAGCTCCCCGGTGAGATCAACGATACCCGGCCAGGGGCAGCGTCGCTGGTGCCGCGGAAAGCTTCCGTGGGTCCAGGATTGGAGCCATCACCGAAGTAGGCTTCCTGGACCTCATTAGCCCTGGCCTCAGCCCCAGCCCTGGCCCAATGCCGTCCACAGCGTTTCCTTACCTGGATGCGTCTACTAATCGTTAGGGTGGAAAAGGACCGTGCGCGTGAGCACGGGATGTTTTTTGATTTGGGCAGGGCAGCGTCCGCAGGCCATGAACCGTCAATGGTGATCGAGTGGTCAGTCAGGCAACCATCCGGCGTGAAGGCA
>DATMSC010000254.1:0-2575 GCA_035565595.1 Longimicrobiales bacterium
CGAGGCGACACGCCCGCAGACCAGGCTGCTCCGCAAGCTCTTCCCCGGCGTTTCCACGCGCATCGAGCTTGAACGCGACAACGCCGTCACCATCTCTGCCGCGCGCGCCGCGCACCAGGCCGCACTCAAGGAGCACTATCAGCCGCGATATTTCCGCATGAACGAAGGGAGCGTGGTGCTGGCGATCCTCATCGCTGCCGGCACCTTCTTCGCGGCGATGGCGTCGTCCGGGGGATACGCCGGGCCACTGATCTTCTTCGTCGGCGCGCTCATGCTCGTCACTGTAATCGCGTTCGCCCGGGTGGTACGGGCGCCGACGAAAGAAGGGCGGGCGCTACTGGATGAAGTGGAAGGGCTGAAACTCTATCTGAGCGTGGCAGAGAAGGACGAGCTCGCCATGCTCGCGGGTCCCGACGGACCGCCTCCGCTCGACGCCGCCCGATACGAGTTCCTGCTACCGTACGCCATCGCGCTCGATGTCGAGGAGGCGTGGACTCGAAAGTTCACGGCTGCGGTGGGCGAAGCCGCGGCCCGGGAAGCCACGAGCGCCATGACCTGGCACCACGGCGCCGACTTCGCGGACCTCGGCTCCTTCAGCCGGGCCGTGGGCACCAGCCTCACATCGCAGATCGCGTCCTCGGCTTCGCCACCGGGAAGCAGCTCCGGCTCCGGTGGCGGTGGCTCGTCCGGGGGAGGAGGAGGCGGCGGCGGGGGCGGCGGCCGCTGACCAGTCCTTCCGTCGGCCGGGATTGGGTCGCCGCCCCCCCCCGGGGTCAACAACTGATGCGAGTATCGCGACAGAGGGCCGGGCCGAACGATTCCTCGGTCAGCCTATGGCCGCCAGAGCGGCGTCGCGGTCCATACCATACTGCGCAAGGGCCGCGCGGAAGGCCTCCGGCAACCGCACCGGTCGCAGATCGTCCTGGTCGACGGTGACCACCACGTAACGGCTCTCCGCAGCGATCTCCCGGGCTCCCAGGCGTCGCGCGAAAAAGCCGACATCGATCGAAGTCCTGCCAATTCCGGGAACGTACGCGAAGAGCTCCACCTCTTCATCCATGTGGATCGGACGCACGAAATCCCCCTCGACCCGCCGCCTGACCAGGCGGATGCCATGCTTCCTGCGGAGCTCCGATGCTGGAAACCCGACCTGATGGAACAGCTCTGATTCGATACGGTCGAAGAACCTGAGGAACGCGTCGTAGCACACGATGCTCGCGCCATGGACATCGCTCCAGCGCGCCCGTTCGACCATCCGGAACGGACGCGACGCCGGTGCTGCCCGATCCTCGCCCCGGGCCGCCTCACCCATCGCCCCCGGCTCCACCTTACGACCGCCACGCTCTGCAGTACTCAACCTCTCCCTCCCGAACGCTATCCCGTAGCCGCACTCCGCGGCCACTCATGGGAAAGATACCTGCGCCAGTCGGCGCGTGAAACGTGCCCGCGCCCCGCGGCGGCCACCACGCCGCCGGGGCCACCGACCGTTCCCCGCCTTCACGAAAGCAATACCCAACCGCCCGGTGAGCCCCGGAGGCACGGGTTACGATGCCGTAAGGCATTCCTTGACATACACCTGACCATAGGATGGCCGCGGAGCGCGCCGGGCGAACTCGCGGTGCGTGCGGGGTGTTACACTGCCGTGGAACGGTCCGGAAGGACAGCGGTGGCAGGCGTGCGAAAACTCGTCGCAGAAGCGGGAAGAGCCACGATGAGTCGGCACTCTCGATAGCGGGAAGCAGCGGCAATCGGCTCCACCCGCGCCGCGTCACATCGGACCGTCGACGTTCGTTAACGATGCGCGGCCGTCGAGCGTCATGTATCGGCGCCTCGGTGGGAGCAGCTCCGGTCATCGACCGGAACGGACCACCGGAGACCGCCACCCGGAACGTGTCAGTCAGCGCCCGCTCGGGCACGGCGGGGCACGCATGCTGCCAACGCGGCAGCTCGTCCCGCTCCAGCCGCCCACGGACGCATTGCCCCGGCCGGGGAATGCACTAACCATTTGACAGCGGGTCGAAGCCCGTCCATGCGCGATCGTCGCATCGTGAATCCCGGCGAGCGTCCGGGATCCGCGTCCGGGACCAGTGTGCGATCGGCAGCAATGCTGTCGTTGGCGCGGTCCGGCTACATGCGTGCCGCCGGCCGAGGCGTTGTGGCCGGCGCACTCCTGGGCGGCGTTGCCGCCTCTGCACACATCGGCTCCACCCTGCAGCTCTTCGGGCCCGCAGTCGACGTGGTGATCTCGGCGGGGCTCTTCGCCTGCACGATCGCAATGGCCTGGGCCGCACTGCGAATGGTGGCGGCGGCCGCTGCCGTCGTTCGACGCGCCACTGCGTCTCGACCCGCGGCGTACCAATTCGCGTCCCGGATCGAATCGGCACTGGCATCCCTGGCGACACCCGGAGTCGCGGCAGGCACGACCATGGCCGCGATCCTCTGGGTCTCGCCGGTGGTCGCGAGGAATTCGCTCTTCGCCCTGTTCTTCCCGTACGAGATCCCGATCGTAACCGGAGCGCTGGTCTGCGGCGTCGCCAGCGCCGGGTTGGCAGCATGGCGCACGCAACCCCCAACG
>DATMSC010000255.1:0-2380 GCA_035565595.1 Longimicrobiales bacterium
AGGATCGAATCCCGGACGACGAGGCGTTCCACGACGCCGTCGTCCACAGTCCGGATCGGGCCAGTGACGCACGAGTCGATTTCGATGAGCTCGACGTGGCCGCGGACCTCCAGGACGACTGGCGGCAGCTCCGGTGAGCCGGTATCGCCGGTGATGGCGCCGCCGGGGTCGATCGTCGAATACCGTATGCGAACGTGCTCGTAGTCGCCTTCCAGCCGGATCGACGCAGGGCCGGCCGCGCCAATCCACAACCCGTCCAGAGTGAGGAGGCTCTCCGCGTTCGCGCCGGTGGCGAGCCGCCACACGGTGGCCGGCCCATCGGTCAGGCGGATGTATGGGCGCTGCTGATTGGCGGCCTGGAGCGTCAGGTTGCGGACGGCGTTCTTGTTGGCGACGGGGCCGTACGTCCGGTCATCGTCGATCCGGGCGACGCCGTCGTTCGGAATGTCGCCCGCCGCGAGCGCGCCGCCGCCGGTGTGCACGACGTCCGGCTGGACCTCCTCGACGTGACGTCGGTCGTAGGTGCCCGCTCCAATGGAGGCGGGGAATCCGTAGTGGTACGTCACGGCGGGCTGCGAGTCCGGCTCGCCGGCCGGGAAGAAAAGGCGCCCGCGGGCAGGGTCGACGACGAGCGTCGCGTCGACCGCGGCAGGGACGCTCCACGCCGACAGGTCAGCGCCGACGATCTCCTCGGGGGCGAGCGCTACGCCCGCGACATCGACGCGGAGCGCATTGGGGAGGAGCGCCGCCTTCCCACACTCGGATCCCAGCGTTGCGGCGCGGATGGCGCGGAACGCGGCGCTGCCCAGGAAAGTTGCGGCTGACGGGAGCGTCCCCAACGTCTGGCGGATCCGGGCGTCGCTATCGTACCGGGTGCCGCGGAGCGTGCGCAGCTCATCCGCCTGCGCTGCCGTGACGATGCCGTCGTCAAGCAGCCGGAGGATGGCGGCCTCGGTGAGTGTGTACTCGACCTGGTTCAGGAGCCGGCACCGGATCGGCGCCTGGACTTCCCACTCCCGGGCGGCACGCCATTCGTCCCACGTGGTCGGGCGGATGCGCGGTCGGAAGAGCGCGATATCGCGACCGGACGGGTCCACGGTGAACCGGCCCGACCCGCCGCTTGCGACTGCCGGATCCGCGCCGGCCACCCGAAGCGCCGGGACGCGGTACAGGTGCACGTTCAACCGGTGGATGCCGTAACGACCATCGCGTCCGCGCGGTTTCCGAATGTCGGGCAGGTGGTGAAACTCGTCGAACGGGGTGCCGGCCAGCTCCGCGCCGCCAGCGTTTCGCAGATCCGGTAGCCCGCCCGCGGGGGTGCGCGTCACTCGGCCGAGCCGTCGGTCGGGGATCGGGTCGAGGTGGTGCCAGGTGCGGGTGAGGCGCCGGAACGCCTCGACGACGGTGCCATCCCAGCCGGCGATGTCGCCGATCAGCTCCTCGAGGATCCCGAGCGTCCCTTTGCGCCGGCGGTAGTAGATGGTCTTCGCCACATCGACACGGCGGCCGCGCGGATTGAGGGCGGAGACCAGACGTGTCGCAACGAGATCGGCGAGGTAGGGGATGGCCCAGTCGCTGGCACCCTCGACGAACTGGTCTTCCCAGAGCCGGTCCTGGCTGCGCCGCAGCACGGCCGCCTGGCTCGCCACGACCTCGACCAGCGAGCGGAGTACACCGGGGTTCTCGCCCTGGCCGTCTTCGTGGCGGTAGACCGGCGGGATCAGCTCCCAGATCTTCTCGGCGAAGTAGCGTTCGAAGCCGTCGTCAGCCACCGCTGCCCTCCCAAACGTTGATGTCCAGTCCGCCGGACTCGACGTCGAAGTACTGGTTCTCCTCGGGCCGGATCGCGAGCGCGGTGAAGGGTGCGCCGTCGGCCAGGAGCTGCTGCACGCCGAGCACGCCTTCGACGCGGGCGACGCGCTCGACCAGCGCGCTTCGGATGAGTTGCGCGCCGATCCCGATGCGCGCCGGGGTCAGGAACCCCTCGTCGCCCAGAAGCGCCTCACGGACGTCGGCCACGACGTCTTCGTGGCGGTACGCCGGGTGGATCTCTATGTCGATGGCAAGGTGGAGCGGGACCGGCTCGGCGCGCTCGACCTTGATCGGCACCGAAGTCTCCGAGATGCGCCGCACCGCACGGCCGACGCTGGAGCGAATGCCGGGGTCGCCGATGTACAGGATCCACGCGACCGGACGTTGGCGCCGGCCGTGCCACCGCCAGAGCGCGCGTGCCGCACGCACACCGGGCTGGCCGGCCGCTGCTGCCTCGAAGTCGGGGAGTGAAACGGCGCGGCCGAGGAGTAGCGCGGATTTCGGCGCGTACCTGCGGATGCCGTCGGCGGTCTCCGCGTCCGCACCGCCGTAAGCGGGGAGCGGGTTG
>DATMSC010000256.1:0-4274 GCA_035565595.1 Longimicrobiales bacterium
TTGCGGTGACCGATCACCGGGGTGGCTATCTCGGCCAGGCGCTGTGGAGCCCCGAGTCGATGATCTCGCTCCGCTTTCTGACGGCCGCGAAGCGGTCGGTCGGGCCGTGGTTCTGGCGGCGCAGGCTGGAGGCGGCTGCGCGCCTGCGGCGGCGGCTCGCGCCCGACGCCAACGCGTTCAGGCTCGTCCACGCGGAAGGCGACGGGTTACCATCGCTCATCGTGGACCGCTACGGCGACGTGCTCGTGGCCCAGCTCCTATCCGCGGGGCTGGAATCCCGGCGTGACGAGGTGATCGCCGGGATCCTGGAAGTCTTCGAGCCCGCCGGTCTCCTGCTCCGGAACGACGTGCCGGTACGCCGCCTCGAGGGGCTCCCCCTCGGCGTTGAGCACGTCTTCGGCGACGTCCCGGAGCATGTCGAGGTCGTCGAAGGGCATGTTCGATACCTGGCGGCGCCATGGACGGGGCAGAAAACCGGTGCGTTCCTGGACCAGCGCGAAAACCGCATGCGGGCCGGCGATCTCGCCCGGGGCCGTGCGCTCGACTGTTTCTGCTATCATGGCTCCTTCGCGCTCCACCTCGCCCGCGGGGCGCGCGAGGTGGTCGCCGTGGACTCGTCCGGCGATGCCCTCCAGCGGGCGGAAGAAAACGCGGCACTGAACGATGCGGTGCGCCCCACCTTCGTCGAAGCCAACGTGTTCGACTTCCTGCGGGCCGAGGTCGCGGAAGGGGCTCGCTACGACACGATCGTGGTGGATCCGCCGGCGTTCGCGAAACGCAAGGACGCCGTCGACAAGGCGATCCGCGGCTACAAGGAGATCAACCTGCAGGCCATGCAGCTCCTCAGCAGGGGCGGGATCCTGTGCACGTTCAGTTGCTCGCATCACGTGGATCGCGCGGCCTTTCACGAAATGCTGCGGTCCGCCGCGGCGGATTCGCGGCGCCTCTTCCGGTGGCTCGAGTGGCGGAGCGCCGCGCCCGACCACCCGGAGATCGTTCAGATCCCGGAAACGGGGTATCTGAAAGGTGCGATCCTCCAGGCGGTGTGATGCTGGAAGGGAGAGGCGGCACCGGGGCACTTCGAGGAAGGCGACGGGTTGCCGGGCGCCCGCTTCGCGGCTGACACGAGAAGGCCGGCCTCCGTAGCGTGAGCGAACTCACGCCGCGGGGGCGTGTTCCAAAGGTTCACGCGGGCTCGAAGCCCTGGCACTACGGAGACCGGCCAGTTGCCACCGGGGCAACCGCTGGACCGGCGACTCGCAACGACAGCGACCCCGCGTGTGCCTCGGGGCTCCCGCTCAGGGTCGCGACGACACCTCTTCGGGGAGCGCCACGCCTCCGCGCTCCAGGAGCCTGCCGACTTCCGCGGGGCGCACCGCGAACGTGCCCAGCAGCCCGTTCCACGCTCCGTGCCAGTCGGACCCGCCAGAACGGAGGAGGCCGTGCCTGCGCGCGACCGATTCGAGCGAGCGTCTTTGCGGGCTCATCACCTGGGGGCGATAGCACTCGATGCCGTCCAGTCCCATCGACGCGAACCGTGCGGCGTTCTCCTCCAGCGACTCCATCGAGGGATGCGCCCAGACGGCCAATCCACCGGCGTCGTGTATCATAACAATGGCCTCCGCTGGCGACAGCCGGCGGGTTGGCACGTAGGCAGGGCTGCCCTGGGCCAGGTACTGGTCGAACGCTTCGGAAAAACTGCTGACGTAACCCTTTCTCAGGAGCGCTCGGGCGACGTGCGGGCGGCCGAGCGCCTTGTGACCCTTGCCGGCGGCCGCGAGGACGTCATCGATGGAAACGCGGACCCCCAGCGCGTCCAGCCGCTCGAGGATCGAGTGGATTCGCTGGCGGCGCCACTCCACCGCCCCGTGCGCGAAATCGGACAGCACGGTGTCGTTCGGGTCGATGAAGTACCCGAGGATATGGATCTCGGCGCCCTCGTCCGTGCATGAGAGCTCGATTCCGGGAATCACCCTGAGCTGCGGCGGCGCTGCCGCCAGCGCATCCGGCACTCCGGCCGTGGTGTCGTGGTCGGTGATCGCGATGAGCGATAACCCCGCCGCGTGCGCAGCGCGAACGAGCTCGGCCGGTTCGAGTGAGCCGTCGGAAACCGAAGTGTGAATGTGGAGGTCGATGCGCAATGCGGGTATCCAGGTCCGGGATCGGCCGCCGCGTCGGGGATTGGCGGCCGCAATCGTCAGCGTGGTGTGGTCCGGCCAAAATACGCTTCGGGCCGGACTTCCGCCACGATCCGCCGGCCGCTTTCTCACCGCTCCGTGGGCGTCGTCAGCGGCCGACCACGTCGACCGGTCGGAGTCCGGTCCAGCTCGCGGAGATCCCCCAGGCTTCTCGCTCGAAGAAGGTCCCGGCGAATCGAAGCCTGAGCTGGCTCCCCACGACGAGGTCCGCTCCGAGGTCGAGCGACGCCCGGAACTTTGCCGTCGTCTCGTCGTCCACGATATGGAGGTCCAGCGCGGCGCGCGGATGGGCATAGGGCTGTAACGCGAGCCCCGCCCCCATCGGCACGAGGACGCCGGCGGTCACCCCGACCGGAATGCGGATCTCGGTGTGATCCCCGAACGCGCCGCCCAGTCCGGCCGTCCACAACATGGCCAGCGGCTCGCGATCCGTGATGG
Organism: Longimicrobiales bacterium; assembly: GCA_035565595.1. Taxonomy (GTDB): domain Bacteria; phylum Gemmatimonadota; class Gemmatimonadetes; order Longimicrobiales; family RSA9; genus DATMSC01. Next base: position 2,637 of record DATMSC010000256.1, read on the forward strand.
GGAATACGGGTGCGAAGAACTCGGTGCCCACGAGGAACGTGGCATCGCCGCCGGTTACGAACCCCGCCCGCACCCCGAATCCTACCGGCCCGGGCTGCCGCCAGAATCCAACCAGCCCCCAGTCGGCACCCTCGGGATCGATGAGGCCGGCTCCGATCTCCTCAGTCAGGCGGGGCGGCAGGAAAGTCGGCGTGTCCCACGCCTGTGCCAGCGCGCGTCCACTCACGGTGATACTCAGAATGAACGCGGCGGCAAACGTTATGTAAGTCCTTGACATGCTTACAGCTCCATCGCCTGGTCCGTCAGTTGCCCGATCGAGGCCGGCGCTGGAGCTGCAAGTTGGGGACCAGAACGCTCCGCGAGACTCAGTCTGTCTCTGCGCGCTCTGTCAGGACTGTCACCACATCGTCGACGACCTGCATGAAGCCGCCGTTGAGGAAAAAGCGCTGTTCCGAGTCGCCATGCCGCACCCGAAGGTCGCCGCGGCCCAGGAGAACCATGAACGGCGCGTGACCGCGCAGCACGCCGACCTCGCCGTCCCACGCGGGCGCGACGACCATATCGGCCTCCCCCTCGAAGAGGAGCCGCTCCGGCCCGATGACGGCGACCCTGAGTGCCGGCCTGGCCATTTCAGACTCCCGCGCCCATGGCCCGGGCCGCCTCGATCACTTCCTCGATGCCGCCGACCATGTAGAACGCCTGCTCGGGAAGGTGATCGAACTCGCCGGAAACCACCCGCTCGAAGGACTCGATCGTGTCCTCCAGCTTGACGTACTTGCCGGGGCGGCCGGTAAAGGCTTCCGCCACGAAGAACGGCTGTGACAGGAAGCGCTGGATACGGCGGGCGCGACCCACGATCACCTTGTCGTCTTCGGACAGCTCGTCCATACCCAGAATGGCGATGATGTCCTGGAGCTCCTTGTAGCGCTGCAGGATGCGCTGGACTTCCGTCGCCACGCGGTAGTGGCGCTCGCCGATGAACTGCGCGTCCAGGATGCGCGAAGTGGAGTCCAGCGGGTCCACCGCCGGGTAGATGCCCAGCTCGGCAATGGAGCGGGAGAGCACCGTCGTCGCGTCCAGGTGCGCGAATGCAGTCGCCGGCGCCGGGTCCGTGAGGTCGTCCGCGGGCACGTAGATCGCCTGCACCGACGTGATCGAACCGTCGCGCGTCGAGGTGATCCGCTCCTGCAGCTCACCCATTTCGGTCGCCAGCGTGGGCTGGTAACCCACCGCCGAAGGCATGCGGCCCAGGAGCGCCGACACCTCCGAACCGGCTTGCGTGAAGCGGAAGATGTTGTCGATGAAGAGGAGCACGTCCTGCTTCTCGACGTCGCGGAAGTATTCGGCGATCGTCAGCCCCGAGAGCCCGACCCGCAGACGAGCACCCGGGGGCTCGTTCATCTGGCCGTACACGAGCGCCACGTTGGGGAGGATCCCGGACTCCTTGAACTCAAGCCACAGGTCGTTGCCCTCGCGGGTACGCTCACCCACGCCGCAGAACACCGAGCGGCCGCCGTGCTCCATGGCGATGTTGTGGATCAGCTCCTGAATGATCACCGTCTTGCCGACGCCGGCGCCGCCGAACAGACCCGTCTTCCCGCCCTTCACGTACGGCGCGATCAGGTCGATGACCTTGAT
>DATMSC010000257.1:0-2064 GCA_035565595.1 Longimicrobiales bacterium
ACGGTTCGCCGGCACGTTTGCGCCGGACGTTCCGCAGTCTTAGGATTCCGGCCGTCCGCCCCGTGTCAGGAACCGATACACGCCGTTGCCCGACAACGTACCGGATTCTCTCTGGCATTTCCACCGGCGAGGCCCGCACCGCCCGCCGTGGTGGTCCGGCATCGATAGAGGAGTTTCATGACGTGCTGACAAAAGTCGTTGCCACCATCGGTCCCGCCACCGCCACGCGCGACGGTATCCATTCCCTGGCGGAGCTCGGCGTCGACGTCGTTCGCGTCAATTTCGCGCACGGCACGCACGAACAGCACGCCGAGGTGATCCGCTGGACCCGCGAAGCTTCAGACGCGACCGGCCGACCGATAGCCGTGCTCGCGGATCTCGCCGGCCCGAAGATCCGGATCGGCGTGCTCCCGCAGCCGATCCAGCTACGGGAGAAGGAAACCGTCGTACTTGCCCCCGAAACTGAAGCCGCAGGCAACGAGATCCCGACCACATATCCGCAGCTCGCAGCGGATGTGAAGCCCGGCGATCGCATCCTGCTCGATGACGGGCATCTCGAGCTCCGGGTCGACGACGTGCGCGGAACGCGCGTCGAGTGCCGCATCATCCGCGGCGGGGAGCTGAAATCCCAGAAGGGGATGAACCTCCCGGGCGTCAATGTTTCCGTACCCGCGTTGACGGAAAAGGATTTGCGGGATCTCGAGCTGGCCATCCGCGAGGATGTCGACTATGTCGGACTCTCCTTCGTCCAGCGCGCCGATGACGTGAAGGATCTGCGTACGAGGATCCCCAAGCGGACACTGATCGTTTCGAAGATCGAGAAGGACAACGCGCTCGAGAACCTGGAGGAGATCATCGCCGTGACCGACGCGGTGATGGTGGCGCGCGGCGATCTCGGGGTCGAGCTTCCTTTCGAGCAGGTGCCGATCGCCCAGAAGCGGATCATCCAGCTCGCCAACTATTTCGCGCGGCCGGTGATCACCGCCACGCAGATGCTCGAGTCCATGGTCAATTCGGCCCGGCCAACGCGGGCCGAGGTGAGCGACGTCGCCAACGCGCTGTTCGACGGGACTGACGCGGTCATGCTCTCGGGCGAGACCGCGGTCGGCCGGTACCCTTTCCTCGCCGTCGAAGCCATGGTGCGGATCGCGACGGAGATCGAGAAGGCGCGCCGCTCGGGCGCTGCCAACCACGCCGCGCCGCGGCGCGAAATGCCGGCCCATCGCGATCCCCGCGCCGGTGGTACGCGCACGGAGCACGCGGTGGCCGGTGCAACGGTCGAAGCCGCCAAACTGCTCGAGTGCCCGGCCATCGTGACGCTCACCCGCACCGGTTTCACGGCGAGGCTCGTGTCCAGCTACAGACCTCCGGTACCGATCATCGGCGTGACCGACCAGCCCGGTACCTGGCGGCAACTCGCGCTTATGTGGGGTGTCCAGCCCGTGCTGTGCACCTCGGAGCTCAGCTACGACTCGATGCTCGCGTGCGCACGGGACTACCTCATGCGCTCCGGGATCGCGCGCGCCGGCGACCGCGTCGTCGTCACGGCCGGCGTACCGTTCCATGTCCGCGGCACCACGAATATGATGCGCGTCGAGGCGCTGTGAGGCTGACGTTTCTCGGTACCGGCACGTCATTCGGTGTTCCCGTAATCGGCTGCCGGTGCCGGGTCTGCACTTCCGCAGATCCACACGATCGGCGCACCCGACACGCGGCGCTCCTCGAAAACGACGATCGCACCCGCCGCCTCCTCGTCGATGCTCCGCCCGAGCTCCGGCTACAGCTCGTGGCCGCCGGCGTTTCCAGTATCGACGCGGTGTGGTTCACCCATTGCCACGCCGACCACGTGCACGGCATCGACGACCTGAGGGCGTTTTCGGCGCGGTATGGCCGCCCGGTTTCCGCCTATGCCGATGAGGCGTGCGCCGCGACGCTCCGGGATCGCTTCGACTACATTTTCGGGCCCGAGCTGCCACCTGTCGCAGGCGTGACCCGTCCGGACATCCGGCTGCACGTCGTAAAGCCGGAGGTCACGGTCGATATCGCGGGTTTCCGGATACTGCC
>DATMSC010000258.1:0-4104 GCA_035565595.1 Longimicrobiales bacterium
CGCCTCGACGGACGAACCCCGTCGCGGCCGATCGGCGCCACCGTCCGGCTCGGTTGGGTCTTCTCCGTCTGGCTCGTCATCTGACCGGGCCGCGGCGAGCGCGGCGACCGCAGCGCGGGTGGCGCGCTTCAATACGTCACCGTCGGCTTCGAGATACCAGAGTGGTTTGCGAAACCTGCGCTTTTCCATCCCGATGCGCAGGTGCCCGCCCACGGCCAGCGCCAGGACGTCCGCTGTGAAGCAGCGCGTGTCGTACCCCATGCGCCGGACGAATCGGAGTCCAGCGGGCGAATGGCCGGGCGGCGGGTTGTAGCGCGGGATGATCACCCCCGCCGGCGGGTCCCGTCCAACCCGCTGCCACCGGCTGAAACAGAAGAGGAGCAGGAACCCGAAGCCGGCCAGCGCGACGAGCACGCCGCGATTGTCGGCCAGGAGCCAGCGCACCCGGTCGGCAGTACCGGGTTCCTGGATGATTCCCTTGGGAAAGGTCAGGACGATCGTCAGGCCTTCCCCAGGCGCGAGCGGCTCCGTCAGACGGTAGACCGCCGTGCCGGGTGAGGGAAGCTCCGTCGAGTACGCGAAGCCGCGCGCGCCCTGCGGGCCGGTGTACGCCTCCGCGCCAAGATCCTGGACCGGAACGGGCTCGGGGAGGGTCACCGTCACGGAACCGCTCTCGATCGGGAAGATCCACCCCGTACCGATCGCGTTCCAGTACAGCTCGTCGTGATTTTCGAAGAACCCGAGCTGGCGCGTCGTGCGGTACCGAATCGTGAACGTGTACTGCGCGGGGACCGGGAGGAACGAGTCGTCGCCGGTGTTGATCCGGATGCCGTTGCTCATCGACTCGGTGAACCACGGTTCCGGAGCGTCGTTGCGGAGCACGCCGATCATCTCGAATCCGACGCGCACGCGATTGCCGTAGCGATCCCTGTAGCGTGTGGGGAAATCGCGGTAGATGCCGCGCTGGATCCGGTTGCCCTCCGCGACGACGGTGATGTGCTCCGTCACTTCCAGAGTCCCGTCGGTCAGGATCCTGACTTCGGAATCGTAGGAGACGATGCGTTCCTGCGCCGTCGCGACCGACACCGTCGCGGCGGCGAGGATCAGGGCACCGATCGCCGCCCGAGCGATCACGTGGCACGCTCCAGGGACACGGCCGCGCGCTCGTCGTCGCCGGCCTGGAAGTATTCCATGGGCCTGAAGCCGAATGCGCGTGCGACGACGACCGCGGGGACCTTCTCGATCGCGGTGTTGTAGTCCCTGACCGCACCGTTGTAGAAGCGGCGTGCGTACTGGAGGTGGTCCTCGATCTCGACGAGGTCGCGCTGGAGCTGGATGAAGTTGTTGTCGGCCTGCAGCTCCGGATACGCTTCCCGGAGGGCGAGGAGCCGGCCCAGGCCGGTCTCGAGCGCGGACTCGACGGCTCCGATCTCGCCCGGGTCGGACGCAGCGATCGCCCGGGCGCGCAGCTCGGTCACCGCCTCGAGCGTCGCGCGCTCGTGACTGGCATACGCCTTCACCGCGGCGACGAGCCGGGGAACCAGGTCATGGCGGCGGGTGAGCTGTACGTCGACGTCCGCCCACGCCGCGCGCACCAGATTGCGGAGCCGGACCAGGGCGTTGAACGTGACCACGCCCCACACCAGTACCACGATGACGAAGAGCCACGTTGCTGTGGCCAAGGAGCCTCTCGTTGGGAGCGGGAGTTGCGCGGGCGACGCCAGCAAACAATCTTGCACTTCGCCTACGATCCAGGCAACCCGACGAAGACGTCAATTGTGCGAAGGAGCGCCATGGCCGAGGACGCGCCCGCTCCGACCATGCAGGACTCGCCTATCGAGGCGACCCGGCGTGGCGGCATTGCGTCCGAGCGGCGGTATCTCAAGCTGCTCGCGATCGCAGCCGTTGCCATAATACTTGCGCACCTTTTCGATTCGTTCGCCTTCAGGTACGTACGCTGGGAGGACGTCTACGGCGAGGACTGGGCGCGGATGCTGCGCGTCATGGGCTTTTTCCCGTTGTGGCTCTGCGCGGCCATCGCGCTGGGGCTCCACGACCGCACGCCGTGGCGGAAGGTGGTGCGGGCACGCGCAGGTCTGCTCGTGCTCGGCGCCGGCCTGGGCGGCGTCGCCGCCGAGTTGCTGAAGCTCGTCATCCGCCGGGGGCGGCCCGGCGATCTCGGCGAATACGTGTTCCGCTCGTTTGCGGATCGGCCGTTCTCCACGGCCTCATTCGGGATGCCGAGCAGTCACGCCCTGGTCGCGTTCGGCGCGGCGGCCGTGCTGTCCCGGATGTTTCCGCGCGCGTGGCCGATCTGGTGGGGGCTCGCGTGGGGGTGCGGAATCACGCGCGTCGGCGCGGGCGCGCACTTCCTGAGCGATGTGGTCGTCGCCGCCGTGGTGGGTTGGGCGGTGGGTGCGGTCGTTTGGAGCTGGCGGGAACGACCTGCGCCGGTCCCGGTGGATGTACCGGATGCGCAGGCGGTAGCCGAGGTGGGCGCCTGAAGCTGCGCCCGTCGTCACTCCCTCGCTGCAAGCCCTTTCAGAGCATCCTTTCCGACCCAGCGTCTCGCCCGGTCGTCGGATTCAGCCAGCCTCCGCGCGAGATCCATGGCCGCGAGCCGGACCTTCGGGTCGCGTCGCCGGGCGTATGATCTGAGTGCCCAGCTCACTCCCTTCTTCACGAAATTGCGACTGTCCGTCGCGGCGGCGTCCACCAGCGGAAGTTGTCTGACGAACCATTCGTCAGGGAGATCCTTGCGGTGGATCGCCATTGCGGCGAGTAGCGAGAACGCCGCCCGCCGCTGGAACTCCCCTTCGAGGCGCGCCCACTCCGCGACCTTTACGGTGGCCGGCCCGGTCCGGTCGTAGAGGTTGAAGCAGATGGTATCGGTGACAGCCCAATTGTCGAAATCGGCGCACCACGCGTCCATTTCGTCCGGCGTCACCCTGGCGGGCTCACCGACGAGCGATGCCAGCAGCCTGGCTTCGTAGACGCCGGTGCTCCACAGAGCCCGGGCCAGCTCGTGATCGCGCCCGAGTCTCTTTGCTACGGACTTGATCCCGGCCATGCGCGTGCCGTACGCGTGTTTCGTGACGATCCCGTAGCGGCGTTCCAGATCATTCCGGAAGCGGGTGGAGCCGCCGGCCTCGAGCGTGCGCAGCGCCTCGCCGACACGATCGTCGACCGCGCTCAACGCGGCTCCTGCCCGTTCTGTTCGAGCTTTCGGCGCAATCGGTGGCGGCGCCGGTCGTGATCCGGCACCGGCGGGAGCCGTTCGGCCAATGCGAGCGCGGCCGCGTAGTCTCGCCTGACGTGCTCGTGATATTTGGCAAGGCGTTCCACCGCTTCGGCGACGCCGCGCGCCGCCAGGCGCTGCCAGATCTCGCAGGCGCGGGGCCAGTCGTTCGATGCGCGGTAGTACCGAGCCAGCTCGAGGAGGCCGTCCGTGTCGAGCATGGCTTCGTGCTCTTCGAGGAGGCGGTACGCCCTGCCGGAGGCGCCGTACCGTTCGAACGCCCGGGCGACGGCAAGGATGTCGGCTTCGAACGCGCCGGGCTCCGCGTGCGCGTCCGCGAGCGCGGGCACGAGCGCAGCCAGTGTGACGACGTCGTGGAAGTTGTGCTCGGCGACGAGAGGAAGTCGGGTCGCGTCTCCGTGCCTGACGTAGGCGAACCAGCTCTCGGGCGCGGCCCAGCCGGGAAGGTCGTTTTCGCGCTCGAAACGCAGCAGCCGGCGTTCAGCCGTGGTGAGCCGGCAGTCTCCCCAGCGTCGCGCGAAGGCGCGGCGGGTGGGCGGGAGCAGGTCGAGGTGCCGGAGGTGGCTGAACCTGTCGGTCACGCCCGTGAGACGGCAGCGGGCAGCAACGAGAGGCAGGTCGAAGGACCGCCCGTTGTAGGTGACCATCCCTTCGAGCCCGCCAACCCATTCCGCCGCAGATTCCAGCATGGCGGCCTCGCCGCTGAAGGCGGTGAGCATGTATTGCCGCACGACGAGTGCGTCGCCGGCCAGTCTGGCAAGCCCGAGGAGGAAGATGACAGTGCCGGTACCGCCGGCCAGGCCGCTCGTCTCCGTGTCGAGGAAAACGACGCCGCGTGGGTCGAC
>DATMSC010000259.1:0-7850 GCA_035565595.1 Longimicrobiales bacterium
CCGAATGCGGACGAGCGACGCCGTGGACCTCGCCCGCCGGCTCATGGAGGGTACCGGGGCGGGACGCGATGAGGCTTGGTACAGCCGTGTGACCTCCGGCAACTCGTCCACTGAAGTACGTCTCCCGCGCGCCGTATCCATGGTGATCCGGAGCTGATCCGGGCCCGGGTCCGCGGTCGACACGACCGAGGCCGGGAATGCAGCCGGCACGGCACCCGGCGTACCGGGTAGAAGTGCCCGCTGACGCGACCGGGGACGACCCCGGTGACGCTCACCGGGATGGGGGACGGCCCCACTCGCGGCGGGAGACACTGGATGGCCTGGGCGATACTCGTCGTCGCGGGATTGTTCGAAATCGCGTGGGCGGTCGGGCTCAAGTTCACGGATGGATTCACGCGGTTGTGGCCCACCGTGATGACTGCGGCGGCGCTCATCGCCAGCATGACGCTCCTCGGTGTGGCCGTGCGCTCGCTGCCGCTCGGCACCGCCTACGCCGTGTGGACGGGGATCGGGACCGTGGGGACGGCGATCTTCGGGATCCTCCTGTTCCGCGAGCCGGTTACGGCCATGCGGCTCGTCTGCATCGGCCTGATCGTCGCCGGGATCATCGGCCTTCGGCTCGTGTCGGCCCCGGACCCGGCCCAGCCGTCGCATGTAGGAAAGGCCGGCGACGAGGTCGCCGGCCTTTCCGTCCACGACGGTAGCGCGGATTAGACAAGGAGGACTATCAGCGGCCTCGCGCCGACCTGCCGCTCACACGTCCAGATTCTTCACGTACTGGGCGTTGACCTCGATGAACCGGCGTCGCGGCTCGACGTCATCGCCCATGAGCGTGGAGAAGATCTGGTCCGCTTCCACCGCATCCTCGAGCGTGACCTGGAGGATCGTCCGGGTTTCGGGGTCCATCGTCGTCTTCCAGAGCTGATCCGGGTTCATCTCGCCGAGCCCCTTATAGCGCTGGATGTTGATGTTACGGTTGTCGCCACGCCCATTCGACGATAGCCGCTGGACGATCTGATCGCGTTCCTCGTCCGTATACGCGTAGTACTCCTCCTTCGCCTTCGCCACGCGGTACAGCGGCGCCTGGGCGATGTAGACCATCCCTTCCTCGATGAGCTGCCGCATGTGGCGGAAGAAGAAGGTGAGGAGCAGCGTGCGGATGTGGGCGCCGTCCACATCGGCGTCGGTCATGATGATGATCTTGCCGTAGCGCGAGTTCTTGATGTTGAACTCGTCATCGCCGATACCGGTGCCGATCGCGGTGATGATCGTGCGGATCTCCTCGTTCGAGAGGATCTTGTCGAGGCGCGCCTTTTCCACGTTCAGGATCTTGCCCTTGAGTGGCAGGATCGCCTGGAACGAGCGGTCCCGCCCCTGCTTGGCGCTGCCTCCTGCGCTGTCGCCCTCGACGAGGTAGATCTCGCAGACGGCGGGATCGGTGATCGAGCAGTCCGCGAGCTTGCCCGGCAGGACGCTCCCCTCGAGCGCGCTCTTGCGGCGGGTCAGGTCGCGGGCGCGGCGCGCGGCGTTGCGGGCACGGGCCGCCGAAATAGCCTTCTCGATGATGATCCGGGCAACCGACGGGTTCTCATCGAGGAAGACCGCCAGCTTCTCGTTGACGACCTGCTCGACCGCGCCCCGGACTTCGGAGTTCCCCAGCTTCGTCTTGGTCTGCCCTTCGAACTGCGGTTCGCGGACCTTGACCGAGAGAACTGCCGTGAGCCCCTCTCGGACATCGTCGCCGGAGAGCGATTCCAGATCCTTCTCCTTCTTGAGGAGGTTGTTCTTCCGGGCGTAGTCGTTGAGGGTGCGGGTGAGCGCCGCCTTGAAGCCGATGAGGTGCGTGCCGCCTTCGTGCGTGTTGATGTTGTTGACGAAGGTGAACGTGCTCTCGTTGTACCCGGTGTCGTACTGCATGGCGAGCTCGATCTCGGCTTCCTCCCGGCTCGCCTCGATATAGATCGGCTTCGGGTAGAGCGGCGTGCGCGTGCCGCGCAGGAACTCGACGAACTCGATGATCCCGCCCTCGTACCGGAACTCCTCCCGGCGCGGCTCCCGCCCGGCATCGTGCCGCTCGTCGGTGAGCGTGATGTGCAGGCCGCGGTTGAGGAACGCCATCTCGCGCAGGCGGTTGGCGAGCGTGTCGAAGTTGTAGTCGACCTCCGTGAAGATCTCGGCGTCGGGCTTGAACGACACGGTGGTCCCGCGGCCCGTGGCCTTGCCGACGATCTCGAGCTCGGTCTGCTTGACACCGCGGGCGTACTTTTGCCGGTACAGGTTGCCGTCTCGCCAGCGGACCTCGACCTCGAGCCACTCCGAAAGCGCGTTGACGACGCTGACGCCAACGCCGTGGAGACCGCCGGACACCTTGTACGCGCTCTTGTCGAACTTGCCGCCGGCGTGGAGCATGGTCATGACGACCTCGACGCCGGGCTTCCCTTCCGTCGGATGGATGCCGACCGGGATGCCGCGGCCGTCGTCGACCACGGTCACGGAACCATCTTTCCGGAGGATCACGTCAATGCGGGTGCAGAAACCGGCGAGTGCCTCGTCCACCGCATTGTCGACGACCTCGTAGACGAGGTGGTGGAGTCCGCGCGCGGAGGTGGAGCCGATATACATCCCCGGGCGCTTACGGACCGCGTCGAGGCCTTTCAGGACCTGGATCTGCTCCGCGGTGTAGTCGCTGCGCTCAGGCTGATTCGTCGCCATGATACTCGTCGTAAGGGTCTCAGAACGGTAGCACGATTAATACCCCGGATGCCCGTGCAGGTTGCCGATGCACTGGCGTTGCGAAGATGTCGCGCGGGGTTCAGCCGTCGGCCATGACGAAGCGTATGCGTTTGATCGCGCCGCGTTCCCGGCCATCGTTGATCCTGGCGAGGATCTCGCGCTCCATGAGCTTCAGCTCCATGAGCCACGGGCTCGAGCGCACGGCCACGATGAGGACGCCCTGGTCGACCCGGAGCGGAGTAGTCACCGCGGCGATCGCGGGGCCCACGGCGTCGGGCCACGCCGGGACGGCGCCGGCCTGCTCGATCCGCTCGGCGATTCCGGACCTTTCCAGATAGCGCCGGATCTCATCGCTGAGCGGGCTGGGACGCCCGGATTTCCTGTCGTTCACGCGAAGATCCGCCCGGCCTGTATACGCCAGCGGGGGAGCGCGCCGGCGCGTACCATTACGTCCGATGCTTTGGGAGCAGTCAGCACGACCTGTCCCCGCTCTTCGGCTTCGAGGATCTCGAGTATCCGCTCGGCGCGGCCGGGGTCCAGCTCGGCGAAGACGTCGTCGAGCAGGATGATGGGATCGAAACCGCGGACCGCGCGAAGCGTTGCCGCCTCCATCATGCGGAGGGCGACCGCGGCGGTACGCCGCTGTCCGCCGGATCCGAACTCCCGGACATCCACGTTGCGATTGCCGTTCTGCAGCGTGAAGCGCAGGTCGTCGCGGTGCGGTCCGACGAGCGTCATCCCGCGCTCCCGCTCGCGCTGAGCCACCCGCCGGAGCTCCTTCGAGAACTCATCGGTGACAGCGGACTCCGAGGTGAGGTCGATGTCCGCGGGGAGCCACGTGGCGTAGACCATCTCGATCCCGGGTCCGCCAGCGATTGCGGCGGTCCGGGCGAGGAACGCTGCGCGATACCTCTCCACCCACCGGACACGGAGGGTAGTAATCCGTGCCCCGAGCCGGACGAGCGCGTCGTTCCACACCTCCAGCGAGCTCGCGGCCGGGCCGCCTCGCCGGAGCTCCGCATTGCGCTGCCGGAGGATTTGTCGGTACTGCTGGAGCGCCGTCAGGTAACCCGGCTCGTGGAGCGAGAGCAGGATGTCGAGGAACCTGCGTCGCCCGCCGGGCGGACCATCGATCAATCCTACGTCGGAGGGCGAGAAGACTACCGCGCCGGCCTGCCCCAGCGCGTCACCGATCCGTTCGGGCTCGACACCGTCCACCGTCACCCGTTTGCGTCGCCCTGCCCGCTCGAACGCGGCCGTTACCGCCCGTTCCCTGGCGCCCTGCTGGAAGACTGCGCGTATGTGGAACGCCGGCTCGCCGAAGCGAACGAGCTGCTCATCGGGCGCGCCACGAAAGGATCTGAAGATCTCGCAGTAGTAGAGCGCCTCGATGAAGTTGGTCTTGCCGGAACCGTTGTCGCCGATGATGGCAACGCCCTCGACCGGCAGCGTCAGGTCGAGCTCCGCGAAGTTACGGAACTGGCGGAGCCGTACCGAGCGGCACACATGCGGTGGCGGGACGACGGTCATCGGGACGGCGGAAGATAGCGCCGCCGCAGGGAGCGGGCAACGCGGAAGTGCTGCCCCGCCGCGGCGGGAGCCGTGCACCGGTCGTGGTGGCCGCGCCGGGCTGGTCAAGGCGCAAAGCTTGCCACGTTGGGCCCCGGGGTGCCCGAACGCGGGAGGATCGGATGCGAAGCGAGAACCGCGCCATACTCGATGCAGCGATCGTGGCGGCGCGGGGTGCGGATGCCCACGCCGTCCTCCTGACCTCCAGCGAAGAGGCAGAGGCGGGCTACCTCCGACGCAGGCTGGGCCGCGGAACGCGTGTGATCTCACCCCTGACCGGCCCGGGGGCTTTGACCGGGAGCGACGAGGATGAAGTGATCACGCTTCCCCGGATCCGGCTCCGCCGTCGCGGCCGGGCCAAGGTGGCGCTCCTGGAAGCTCTTGCAAGTGGCGTCATCCTGCCGGGCGAACGGGTGGTGGTGGTTTCGGGCGACGGATCGGGCGACGACGCCCGTCTGGACACGGTCGCGCTGATCGAGCTTACCGGCGAGGATGAGCTGATCGCCCGGGCGTCGGGGGAGACGCTGTCCTCCCTCGCGCACGTCGCGGACCCCGCAGTGTTCGACACGGTGCTGGCGCTCTGCATCGAGCTCAGCCGGCATGGCCGGGAGGGGCGGCCGGTGGGATTCCTGGCCGTGCTCGGCGATCACGAGGCCGTGATGGAACGCTCTCACCCGCTGGTGTTGAACCCATTCGAGGGACACGATTCCGACGTCCGCTGCGTTCTCTATCCCGCGGCCCGCCGTGCCATACGCGAATTCTCCGGGATGGACGGCGCGTTCGTCATCTCCGGCGACGGTATCGTCATGGCCGCCGGGCGCTACCTCCAGGAGCTTGCGGACCATTCGGTGCCGGTGGGACTCGGCGCGCGGCACCGCGCCGCGGCCGGGATCACGGAAACCACGAGGAGCATCGCCTTCGTCGTCTCCGAATCCTCCGGCGAGGTACGTATCTTCAGCGGTGGCAGGGTGTTGACGACGCTGTCGCCGGAAGATTGACGACGCGTGCCGGACGGATCATTCTACCGGTCGGGCAATCTCACGAACGCGGGAGGGGGACGAGTGCTGGTCTATCTGAACGGTAAATACGTGCCTCACGAAGATGCGCGGATCTCCGTCGATGACCGCGGCTTCCTCTTCGCCGATGGCGTCTACGAGGTCGTGCGCGTGTACCGCGGCCGGCTCTTCCGTATGGGCGACCACGTCGAGCGGATGAGGCGGGGGCTGGACGCTCTCCGGATCGGGTTCGACGGAGTCGACGGGCTCGGCACCATCGCCGAGCGGCTGCTCGCGGAGAACGGGCTCGACGAGGCGACCGTCTACATCCAGGTCACCCGTGGCGCATCGCCGCGCGCGCACGCATTCCCGACCCCGACGCCAGCGCCCACCGTTTATGTCGCGACGCGACCCTTCGGCGGCTACCCGCCGGAGTACGCCGAGCAGGGTGTAACGACGATCACCGTGCCCGACACGCGCTGGAGCCGGTGCGACGTGAAGAGCGTCGCCCTGCTCCCCAACGTGCTGGCCAACCAGCAGGCAAAGGAAGCGGGCGCGTTCGAGGCGCTCTTCGTGCGCGATGGAGTGGTCATAGAGGGGTCGCTCTCGAACCTGCTCGGTGTCATCGATGGCACGGTAGTCACGTACCCGGCGTGCAACTATATTCTTCCCGGGATCACGCGCGCCGTGACGCTGGAGCTCGCCCGCGCGCTCGGGATACCGGTCCGCGAAGGGCCGATCCGTCTCGAGGAGCTGCATCGCGTGGAGGAGCTCTTCCTGTCCGGCACGACGACGGAAGTCATGCCCATTGCGCGTGTGGATGGCCGGTTGATCGGCGACGGGCGGCCGGGCCCGATCACGCGGCGGCTGCGTGAAGCCTTCCGCGAGCTCACTGCCTGAACGCGGTGGCGCGAAGCGACTTCCGATCGGAACCGCAAGGATACCAGCGGGTTACTCGCATCATACGGCCGGCACCCGGTGCAGTGCGGGGCTTCGCCTCCGCGCGCCACGGGCTGGCCGCGACACGCGATCGCTGCTGATCGCCGGATCGCTCGCGGAGCGGACCGTACGGAATCGTGAGTGCGCCAGCCCTCATCTCTGACGTCGGAGTTGATTGATGGAGATTCGAATTCGGCGCCGCATCTGCCCGCGTACCTGGGACGTGTTGTTGAACACCGGCCAGTGCGTGACGACCGGTCCGCTCTTCACCGACCTCCAGGGCGAGTTCCTCGAGGCCCTCAAGACCGAGCCCTACGTCCTCTGCCTTGCCGACGGCATGACTTTCGACGCCCGCTCCATCGTGGCGCTCGTTCCCGGTAACGCAATCCGCGAAGACGAGATCCCGGGCGACGGACCCTGACGGGGGACGCCGGGCGCAGCCGTTCGCGGTGGTGGCAGGGGCGAGGGGCCGCCCGGGCCGGCCGCCCTCAACCCGCGCGGCGAAGTGGTTCCGTCCCGGGCGTCGCCCCGCCTGCTTGCGTTCCGCGATCCGCTTCGAGGGGAGTGACATAGAGCGACTCCACCGCGACGATCACCACGGCCAGCAGCGGTACGGCGAGGAGCAGGCCAAGGAAGCCGAAGAGCACGAACATGACCGCCTGGAAAAGCATGGTCAGCGCCGGCGGCAGGCGGACCGCGCCTTTCATGACGAGCGGGGTCAGGACGTTCGATTCGATCTGCTGCACCGCCACGTACAGGATCAGGACGTAGAGCGCCTGCGTCGGTGACACGATCAGCGCAACGGCGATTGCCGGGACCGCGGAGAGGATCGGGCCGATGATCGGGACGAACTCGAGCAGCGCCGCGATGAGTCCCAGGCCGAGCGCCGTCGGCACGCCGAGCAGCCACAGCCCCAGCGTCGTCAGAACGCCCACGGCGATCATGTTGATCACCGTGCCGAGCATCCAGCGCCGGAGAGAAGCGCCGATGGCGCGCAGCGTTTCAGCCACCCGGGGCCGGTGCTCCGGCGGAACCAGGCGAGATGCGCCGTCGATGTAGAGCTGCGGCTCGACGGCCAGATATACGCCGGCGATGATCACGACCAGGAGACTGGCGACCGCTCCCACAACCGTGTTGAGCAGGGGGAGTGCGCCCCCCACCAGCCCCGCCAGCTCCTCGCCTGCGCGGGCGCGCAACTGTTCCCAGAACTGCGGCTCGGCGTTGATCAGCTCGCCGGTGGCCATGTCGTACCGGGACTGAATCCAGACTGCGATTTCGGTCAATGCCTGCGGGAGCTGCTCCCGGATGACGGCCGCCTGCTGCTGAAGCGTGGGCCAGGTGAGCATCCATGCGCCGAGCAGGAGCCCGAGCGTGGCCACCACGATGGTCATGACGGCGACTGTGCGCGGCGCGTTGAACCGCTCCAGCCGGTCGACGAAGATCGACAGGAACGCTGCGACGAGGACGGCGAAGAAGCCGACGAACACCAGCTCCCGCCCTAGCCAGAGCATGTTGCCGAGCGCCCAGAGGCCGAGGACCGTTATCGTGGCGCGGGCCACGAACCCGATCGTCAGGCGCTCGCCGCCGCCGGCAGGGGGCGAATGCTGCGGCTTC
>DATMSC010000260.1:0-2727 GCA_035565595.1 Longimicrobiales bacterium
GAAGGCTGAACCGTCAGGGCCGGATCCCCAGCCAGCGACCTCCTCCAGCGAGCCCATCGATGATGCAGCGGGACATGCGGGAATTCATGGCAGCGCTCGCCGCCGGGATCGCTCTCGGCGCGGTCGCGGCGTCCGCGGTGCGCCCCTCGCCGGTGACTCGACGGGATCGAATTGTGCGCGAGATTCGCCGCCGGCAACGCCGGATCCATCGCGACCTGTCGAGGACCGGGCACGGCCTCGGCGAGAGCCTCGCCGGCACCATCGACATCGGTCGTGCCATCGGCGAGACGGGACGCGACCTGGCCGGTGAGGTGAAATCCGAGGCGCTCGGCGCGGTGGCAACCGCATGGGAGCGCTTCGCCGGGTCGCTCACCAGGCATCTCTACGCGGCCGCCGGTCGCCGGACGCCGCGCGCCGGTCCTCGTCGCCGTTGAGCCGGGTTCGCTGCTATGCGGTTCGTCATCGTCCTTTTCGGCCTGGCGATTCTCCTCCTCATCACGCCTGACGTCGCCTGGGCGTTCGGGCCGGCCACCCACGTATATCTCGGCCAGATGCTGCTGGACTCGCTCTCGCTGCTCCCCGAGGCGATACAGCACCTCCTCCGTGCACACCCGCAGAGTTTCCTCTACGGATCGATGGCGGCGGACATCTCGTTCGCGAAGAAGTACGTCCCGGAGGGGCGGCACTGCCATTTCTGGCATGTGGGCGAGGAGATCTTCGACGCCGCGGAAAACGAAAGGCTCAAGGCCGCCGCGTACGGATATCTCAGCCATCTGGCTGCAGACACCGTCGCACACAACTATTTCGTCCCGCGCCAGCTCCTCCTCACCAGCTCGACCGCGACCCTCGGGCATGGCTACTGGGAGGCGCGCCTCGACACGCACCTCGACGTGCGCTACTCGAGCATGGCTCGGGAGGTCGTCATGGACTACGACCACGGCGAGGCGGACGCGCTCTTCGACCGGGTGCTCAGTGGCACCATATTCTCGTTCGAAACGAACCGTCGGCTGTTCAGGGGGATGATCCGCTTCCAGGACAACGACCGGTGGAAGGCGGTTTTCGATCGCGTGGTGCAGCGGTCGCGCTGGGATCTCTCGACCCACGCGGTCGACGACTACCTGGGCCGCGCATTCGATATGGTCGTCGACTATCTGTGCCGCAGGCAGAACTCGATCGCGGCGTCGCTCGACCCGACGGGAGAATTCAACCTGCGGCTGTCCAAGCGCATTCGACGCCTGGCCATGCGGGATGGCGCGTGGCGTTCGCCGCACACGCTCATCCAGATGGCCGACGACTTCTTCCCACTCCCCGACACGGGGCTGGACTACTGGAGGCGGATCCAGCGCTCCGTGCGTGAGCTGCGCGGCACCGGCTAGCCGATCGGCACGCCGGCGCCGCACGGCCGACACCGGGGTTCAGTCGCCCGAAACGCGTTCAGCGCGGAGCTGGGAACGGAGCACTTCAGTCGCCTGCTTCGGATCCGCCTTTCCTCTCGACATCTTCATGAGCTGCCCCATGAAGAAACCGATCAGCTTCTCCTCGCCGGCCCGGTAGCGCTCAGCCTCCTGCGGGTGCCGCGCAATCACGTCGGCGGCCCACGCCTCGATCTGGCTGGTGTCGCGGATCTGGGCGAGGCCTTCCTCCTCGACGATGTCTGCCGGCGCGCGCCCGGTTTCCGTCATTCGGGTGAACACCCGGCGTGCCAGCGTGCTGGACAGCGTACCGTCGGCGACCAGCCGGATCAGTGAAGCGAGATCGCCGGCCGTAACCGGGAACGCGTCGATTCCGACCTGTCGCTGGTTCAGCCACCCGAGCACATCGGTCATGACCCAGTTGCTCGCCGCCTTCGCGTCGCCGCATGCGCCGGCCACGGCCTCGAAGTAGTCGGCGACCGGGCGGGTCGCGGTGAGCACTTCGGCGTCATACTCCGGAAGGCGATACTCCTCCTGGAACCTGCGTCGCCTGGCAGTCGGCAGCTCGGGAAGATTCGCGCGGATCGCCTCGATGTCGGCGCGGGCTACGACCAGCGGCGGGAGATCGGGATCCGGGAAATAGCGGTAGTCGTGGCTCTCCTCCTTCGACCGCATCGTACGCGCCTCGCCGCGCGCCTCATCCCAGAGCAGCGTCTCGTGGGTGACGGACTGGCCGCTGGCCACCAGGGCCACCTGCCGCTCGATCTCGAACGCGAGCGCCCGTTCGACATTGGCGAACGAGTTCATGTTCTTGACCTCGGTCTTCGTGCCGAGCGCCGTGCTCCCTGCCGGCCGGACCGAGACGTTGGCATCGACGCGGAGACTCCCCTTCTCCATGTCGCAGTCGCTGACGTCGAGGTACTCGAGCGTCTGTTTGAGCAGCGTGAGGAACGAACGCGCGTGGGCGGGCGACAGCAGGTCCGGTTCCGTCACGATCTCGATGAGCGGCACGCCCGTCCTGTTGAGGTCGACGGCGGTCCGCCCCGGGACCCGGTCGTGTATCGACTTCCCTGCGTCCTCCTCGAGGTGGATGCGACGGATCCGCACGCGGCCGGCAGGCAGATCGTTCCCACGCGATTCGCCGGCATCATCCACTGGCACGTCGAGCCAGCCTCCCGTCGCGATCGGCCTGTCGAACTGCGTGATCTGGTATCCCTTGGGCAAGTCGGGATAGAAGTAGTTCTTGCGAGCGAAGATGCTCCGCTCGTGGATTTCGCAGTTGAGGCCGAGGCCCGCGCGTATCCCCAGCTAGACG
>DATMSC010000261.1:0-5526 GCA_035565595.1 Longimicrobiales bacterium
CCGAGCTGGTAGTAGCCGTTCCGGTCGGTCAGCGTACCGTACGGCGGCAGCCCCTGGGCCGTGAGTGTCACGATCCCGCCCTCGACCGGGGCGCCGGACTCGCCTGCCGTGATGATCCCGTCGATGGAGCCCTGCTGCGCCAGCGCCGCCGGCGCCGTCGCGAGAGCCACAAACGGCGCGATGAAGAGCGCCGAGACCCGGCACCGCGACACGTGCGGGAAGGACCACCGTGATCCGATCGACTTCAGCATGGGTCGGCTCGCTCCGGCAGAATGACCAGTGCCATTTCCTCATCATATTGGAACGGGAGGGCCGCGTACGCCCGACGCCCACCGGCGCACCCGGCGGTATCAGGGGCGTCGATGGTATGTCAGGTCGGTCGCCGTGCGGGCCCGCGCCGGTCACGCTGCCTCCAGGCCGACGCGGCAATGTCCGCTGCCGCGGGTCCGACGACGGACCGGCCCAGGGGTCGTCACTGTAGCTCGATTGTCGGGAGCAGTCCAGGATCGCCCGGGTGGCACCGCGTGATACAGCCGTCGTTTCGGTGACGCCCGGGGCCCTGTAAACGAGAGACACCTTTGCGCCCCGACACCACTACACGCGCAGCCCCTGCTCGAGTCTGGCGGCGCATGAGCACGGGACGGGGGCGCGGCTGGCGCGCTTCCTGCCGAACCACCTGCCCGGGCCGGCCCCGGCTCCGGGTGACTGTCGCCGACCCCCGGTTCCGCTTGTGATCCCTCCTCATGGCGGGTACTTTCCACGTTCGGGTGCGGCGAGCTCGATCGCCGCCTTTCGCGTTACGCAGTCTGTGGATGCGCGCGCATCCGCTTGAGGAATTCTCATGGCGACGACGCCGGTGGGCCGCGGGTGGCCCGGGCGCCTGATTGGCGCGCTCGCCGCGTGCGCGTGCTCGCTGCTCGTTCCGGGCTCCCTGCTCGCGCAGGCCTGCATCGGCAGCCCGGCGGCGCGCGGCCACGTCGCGGTCGGCGGGAATTACTTCGTCTCCGAACAGATGTCGGGGTACGGCGTCCATGGCGTGGCGAACGTGCTGGGCCCTGTGTCGCTCGGCGGGGAATACGGCATCATCGAATACAACGGCATCGAGGAAAAGACGACCCGCATCGGAGCCAGCGGCGCCGTCGAATTCACCGTCGCATCCGATGTGAGCGTTTGCCCGACGGTCCAGGCGGAGTACACCACGCGCCATGAGCCCGCCGCCGTCTCCCGCGACAGGACCACGCTCACGATCCCGTTCGGCGTGTCCGTAGGCATACTCGGGCACGCCAGCGCCGCGGAATTGATCCCGCACGTGGGCGGCGGGATGTTCTTCCGGCGGACCGCCGTCGAGTTCGCCAACGGAAGGTCGGACAGCGCTTCAGAGACGGGACTGTTTTACAACGGCGGTGCGACTGTGGCGATCTGGCGGGTTTATGCCGGCATGCGCATTTCGCACAGCACCCTCAGGGGCGCCACCGTTGTCGTGCGCTTTTCCGCGGGCTTCCGGCTCTAGCGTGGCGCGCGGCTGGGGACTGCCTCGACGATTTTGAGGCCCGGTACGCCATCGAGGCGACCGACCACCCTGTAGACTCGATACCGACGGAGACAGATGGCTTCGACGTACACTGTCGCGCTGCTGCGCGGCGACGGGATCGGCCCGGAGATCGCGGCCGAGGCCCTCAAGGTACTGGATGTAGTCCAGCGGCAGAGCAGCGTCCGTTTCGACATCCTGGAAGGTGATTTCGGCGGCGAGGCGTATTTCAAACACGGGCATTCGTTCCCCGAGGAGACGAAAGCCATGTGCGACCGCGCGGACGCCATCATCAAGGGGCCGATCGGGCTGAGCTTCGAGGAGTCGCAGAAGATCCCGATCGACGAGCAGCCGGAACGCGGCGCGCTCCTCCCGCTCCGCCGCCGCTACAACACCTTTGCGAACTTCCGGCCCGTGTACCTGCCGCCCGAGCTGGCGCACTTCTCCCCGCTCAAGCCGCACGTGGTCGCCGGCGGGATCGACATCATGATGATCCGCGAGCTGGTCGGCGGACTCTATTTCGGGAAGAAGGAAGCCGGCGTCAACGCGGACGGGAAACGCTACGTCGACGAGCATCTCGAGTACGACGAGGACCAGATCGCCGCGATCCTGCGCGTCGCTTTCGAGGAAGCGGCATCGCGCAAGGGCGTGCTCCACAATGTCCACAAGAGCAACGTGCTCCGGTCGAGCGTGCTCTGGAACGAGGTTCTTTCAGAGATCGCGCGGGAGTATCCGTCCGTGACCGTGAAGCATGTGATCGTGGACGCGGCAGCGACGGCGCTCGTGCTCAACCCGCGCCAGTTCGACGTCATGGTCATGGAGAACATGTTCGGCGACATCCTGAGCGATCTCGGCGGCGGCATCCTCGGCTCCCTCGGCCTCATGCCCTCCGCCTGCGTCGGGCCCGAAAAGGCGTACTACGAACCGTCCCACGGCTCCGCGCCGGACATCGCCGGCCAGGGGATCGCCAACCCGTACAGCATGATCGGCTCCGTCGCGCTCATGCTCGAGAAGAGCTTCGGCATGAAGAAGGAGGCCCGCGCTGTCTGGGACGCTATGCGCCGCGTCTTCGGCGCCGGCATCACCACCGCCGACCTGCGCGATCCGGATGGCAAGTTCACGGTTCTCAAAACCGCGGAGTTCGGTGACCGCGTGGTTGCCGCGCTACGGGAGGGGTGACGGGGCACCTGCCGGGCCACGCGCCACTCATTCAAATAACTACGGCGGCGGCGGGCTAGCGGTCGGCGATCGCGGGCCCACCGCCGCGTGTGTACAGGTCATCGCTATCACCCCCTGAGCCGGTACGCGATAGCGCGACCGTAATCCCGCAGCGCGTACAGACCGAGGAGCGCGATCGCCGGCGCGACCCAGATGACGAGACCGGGCCAGATCACGATGCCGACGAGTGCCACGAACTGCAGCCATGTCACGCGCTTTCCCGCCGGCCTGGCCGGGAGCCGTGTCCCCGGCCGCAGGATCAGGATCGCGAGACCACCCACCGCCACACCGATGTCGCGGAGCAGGATGAGCGGCGCCGCCCACCCGGGGAGCGCTCCCTCCACCACGAGCGCCACGATGGCGACGACCATGAACGTTCGGTCGGCGATCGGGTCGAGCAGCTCGCCGGCGCGCGTGACTGTGCCCGACCTTCGCGCCAGACGCCCGTCCACCCAGTCGCTCACGCCTGATGCGACAACGAGCGCGAGCCGCACGACCAGTGACTCCACGGCGACGAACACGAACGCCATCGGAACCCGCGTGAGGCTGATCAGGTTCGGCAGGTTCAGCCAGTCGGCACGCCGTTTCGTCATGCCGCTACCCTCGACTGTACCCCTGCCGTCGCAGGCGCTGTCGCTCCGCTGCGGTTTCCTGCGACGCGGGCAGCGCTGACGGAGTGCCCGCACGGCCGCTCACCACAGCAGGGTGTCCGTCAGCCGCGCAAGGCATGCGGAACCGTCAGTTGCCGGGCTCCGGCGGCTTTGTGAGGAACCCGCGCTGCCGGAGCAGCGCCTCCACCTCGGGGTCACGACCCCGGAACTGCCGATACGCCTCTGCCCGATCCGTAGAGTTGCCCGGAGCGAGAATGTAGCGGCGCAACCGGTCCGCCGTACCCGCGTCGAAGGGATCGCCCGCTTCCTCGAACGCGAGCCAGGCGTCCGCGACCATCGTGTCCGCCCACAGGTACGAGTAGTAGCCCGCCGAGTACCAGTCCCCATTGAAAAGGTGCCCGAAGTGCGTGATCCGGTGCCGCGGCGCGATCTCGCGCGGCATGCCGATCCGCTCCAGCACTTCGTGTTCGAACCGGGTCGGGTCGACCTCTCCGTCGGGGAGCGTGTGGAGCTCCAGATCCAGGATCGCCGGTCCGAGATACTCGATGGTGGCATAGCCCTGGTTGAAGGTCTCCGCCGCCTTGACCTTCTCGACGAGCGCATCCGGTATCGGTTCACCGGTCTGGTAGTGCCTCGCGAACCGGTCCAGCACCGGCCGGGTCAGAAGCCAGTGCTCGTAGAGCTGGGATGGCAGCTCGACGAAGTCGCGGGGCGTGCTGTGGAGTCCGGGATACCGGACCTCCGAGAGCAGAGTGTGCAGCGCGTGGCCGAACTCGTGAAAGAGCGTGCGCGCGTCATCCAGCGAGATGAGCGTCGGTTCGCCGGGTGCGCTCCGGATGAAGTTGTTGTTGTTGGAAGCGATCGGCGTGCGTACGCCATCCACCGTCTCATGGATGCGGTACGCCGATGCCCACGCGCCGGACTGCTTCCCCGCCCGCGCGAAGTTGTCCATGTAGAAGAGGCCGCGGTGCGCGTCGTCCACCGCGTCCCGCACCTCCCATACCCGGACCTCGGGATGGAATACGGGCACCTGCCCGGTGATCTCCGTGAACCGGAGCCCGAAGAGACGCCCCGCGACCCAGAACGCGGCCTCGATCACGTTCTCCAGCGCGAAGTAGGCGCGGATCGCGGCTTCGTCCACCGCGTAGCGGGCACGCCGCACCTTCTCGGCGTAGTGGAGGTAGTCCCAGGGCTCGATCGTGAATCCGCCACCCTCGGCGTCCGCCACCGCCTGCATTGCGGCGATCTCCTCCCTCGCCGTGGCCAGCGCCGCCGGCCAGACCCGGTCCAGCAGCGCCCTGGCCTTTGCCGGGTCACCGGCCATCGAGTCCACGAGCCGCCAGTGCGCGTGCGTGGGATAGCCGAGCAGCCGGGCGCGCTCGGCGCGAAGTCGGACGATCTCGGCGATCAGCGCCTTCGTGTCGTTCGCGTCGCCGTTGTCGCCACGGCTCTTGAAACGACGCCAGACGCGTTCACGCAGATCGCGCCTGGTCGAGGCCTGGAGGAAAGGTTCGACGCTGGAGCGGGCGTTGACGATGACCCACCTGCCCTCCAGCCCCCTCACCTCCGCTGCCGCCTTCGCCGCGGCGACCTGCTCTGGCGGCAGCCCGGCCAGATCCGCCTCGTCGTCGATGACGAGCGCCGCTTCCTCCTCGTCGGACAGGACCCTCGCCGCGAAATCCGCGTAGAGCGCGGCCAGCCGGCGGTTGATCTCGCCGAGCCGCTCCTTTCCTCCCTTCGACAGCCGCGCACCGGCCCGCACGAAATCGTCGTATGTCCGCTCGACCAGCCGCAGTTGTTCCGGTGTGAGCGAGGCCCCGTGCCGTGACCGGTAGACGGCCTCGATCCGCGCGAAGAGTTGCTCGTTGAAGATGATCTCGTCCCTCGCCGCCGCGAGCCGGGGCGACCACTCGCGGTCGAGCGCGCGGTACTCCGGCGAGCTCATGTTGTGCGTCATGACGCCGAACAGCGTGGACACGCGCGCGAGCGGGCGCCCCCACCGCTGCATGGGGAGTATCGTGTTCTCGAAGGTCGCGGGCGCCGGATCGGATGCTACGGCAAACACTTCGGAGCGCCGCTCCCGGATCGCCGCGTCGAACGCGCCCGGGAAGAGGTCCGGCCGGACCTGGTCGAAGGGGGGCACACCGCCGTACGGGCCGGTCCACTCCG
>DATMSC010000262.1:0-2289 GCA_035565595.1 Longimicrobiales bacterium
CGTCCGCGCGATTGGGATTGTCGGGCTGGACGCTGTAACGCTCCACCCGGGTGTCGCCTTCCAGGTCCGTGTAATTGACGAAGAAGAATCCGTTCCGGGCGTAATCGGGGTGGAACGCGACGCTGAGGAGCCCGCGTTCGCCGCCGGACCTGACCTTCGAGGTGATGTCCAGGAACGGCTCCGGCAGGAGCTGTCCGTTGTCGATGATCCGGATCGTGCCGGGCTGCTCGACCACGAACAGTCGGGGGTCTCCCGGCGCCGAAGTAATGTGAACGGGACTCGTGAGTCCGCTCGCGACTTCCACGAGGACGACCTCGCCATCAGCGCTGCGAGGCGGCGAGTTCGATGCCGGATCCGCGCATGCTCCGAGCAGCATTCCGGCCAGGGCGAAACACGACACGGCAAGCGACATGGGACCGGGACCAAGGTGACGGTCAACGATGAATGCCGGAAATTCGAACATGGTGGCATCGCCGGATTTGTCAATGGCGGCATTGCGGCCGGACGGGGCAAACGCCGCGACCCCGCAGTTGCGGGGGTGACGTTCTTCCGTGCGGCCGACCGTGCATCTTCCGACAACGCCGCGCACGCGGTGATCCGGGATGTCCACGTGCCTCCCCACGAGGCGCGAAACGCATGATGGACAACGGCCGCGAGCGCGTCGACCGTCGCCCTGCGTCGTTCTACGGCGTCTCGGCCGTCTCGAGCACGGGCGACTCGCCGACGCCGGCATGGTGAGCGAGCCAGCGTTCGGCTTCGAGCGCGGCCATGCAACCGGTGCCCGCGGCGGACACGGCCTGCCGGTAGTAGTCGTCCATCACGTCGCCGGCGGCGAACACGCCCGGGACGCTCGTTTCGGTGCGCCAGGGCTTTACGGTCCGGATGTAGCCGTGTTCGGTCAGCTCGACCTGTCCCTCGAGGAATGCGGTGTTCGGCGTGTGGCCGATGGCGATGAAGAGCCCGCCCACCCCGATGTCGCGCTGCTGCCCTGTTACAGTGTCCTCGATCCTCACGCCCGTGATGAAGTCGTAGCCGAGGACCTCGACGACGTAGCTGTTCCACAGCACCCGCACCTTCGGGTGCTGCAGCACCCGATTCGCCATGATCGGCGATGCGCGGAACCTGTCGCGGCGATGGATCACGAGGACCTCGCTCGCGAACTTGGTCAGATAGAGCGCCTCCTCCATGGCGGTGTCACCACCGCCGACGACGGCCAGGACCTTGTTG
Source organism: Longimicrobiales bacterium (assembly GCA_035565595.1). Taxonomy (GTDB): domain Bacteria; phylum Gemmatimonadota; class Gemmatimonadetes; order Longimicrobiales; family RSA9; genus DATMSC01. The sequence continues at coordinate 1,228 of DATMSC010000262.1, forward strand.
CGGAAAGCGGGGAGCGCGCCGTCGCACACCGCGCAGGCGGAGACGCCGCCGCCGATCTGCGCGAGCCGCTCCTCATTGGGCAGACCCAGCCAGTTGGCGCGCGCGCCGGTCGCAATGATGACGGCCTGGGCGCGGACGGGCTCGGAGTAACTCGGCCGCAACACGTACGGGCGCTGGCGGAAATCGACGGAGGCGATGCTCTCCGAAACGACGCGGGTGTCGAAGCGCAGAGCCTGCTCCTTGAACCGGGTCATCAGCTCGGGCCCGGTGATCCCTTCCGGGAAGCCGGGAAAGTTTTCGATCTCCGTCGTGTTCATGAGCTGGCCGCCCGGGATCATCTCACGGGTGGGCTCGCCTTCGAAGACGACAGGGTCGAGCTGGGCGCGCGCGGCGTAGATCGCCGCGGTCCACGCGGCGGGTCCCGATCCGATGATGACGAGCTTTTCGACGTTCCGCGTATCCGACATGTTCAATCGCTCTCACGTTCCCGAAACTTGCGTCCGCCGTTGCGGACGGTCACAAGTTACTCAGACTGGCGTTGGCGCGCGACCGCCTGACGCGTCGTACGAATTGGTTCCATGCGGTCCCGGATCACGAATGACGGAGGCTGGCGACGATGACGGGAGTACCTCTGGCGAAGGAGCGGTGTGAGGCATGCCGCAGCGACGCACCGACCCTTACCGACGCTGAAATCGAAGAGCTCCGCCCGCAGGTACCCGGCTGGCGGGTGGTGGAACGGGACGGCATCCGCCGGCTCGAGCGCGTCTACAAGTTCCCTGATTTCGCGCGCGCTCTCGTATTCACGCGTCAGGTCGGCGAGCTGGCCGATGCCGAAGGGCACCATCCGGCGATCCTCACGGAGTGGGGCTCGGTCACCGTGACGTGGTGGACCCACAAGATCCGCGGGCTGCACCGGAACGACTTCGTCATGGCGGCCAAGACGGACGCGATCGCCAGCGTCGTCGGCGCCACCGGGGCCACATGAACGCCGCCGCGAGCGGCTCGCCGCGCGCGTGGCCGCGCAGCCGGTCGGGTCGGCTGTCAGTGGTGGGGGCCGGTATC
>DATMSC010000263.1:0-4187 GCA_035565595.1 Longimicrobiales bacterium
CGCCCGAGCCCGAGCCCGAGCCCGCGCCCGGAATTCCTCGCCAGCCACGCACACCCGCATACCAAAGGTGCCGACCCCGCACCCGCCCGCCGTCGCGCCCTCGCAGGGATCCCCGCGTTCGCGGGGATGACGGCTTTTTTCGCCCTCGCTCCCGCCACAGCACCCCGCCGTCCCCGCCGCGACGAAGGGTGCTCTGCCGGCATTAGCCCCAGCCCTGGCCTTAGCCCTCGCCCTATCAAAGGGCAGGGGATCCCCGCGTTCGCGGGGATGAAGGCTTTTTTCGCCGTCGCTCGCCACGGCACCCCGCCGTTCCCGCCGCGACGAAGGGTGCTCTGCCGGCATTAGCCCCAGCCCTCGCCTTAGCCCTCGCCCTGTACCGGGGGCACGTGCCTTGCGACCTCGCCACGCGCAAGGGGTCATCGGACGTGGGGAGGTGGGGATGAGTGCGAACGAACGGTTGTCGTCGTTTCCGCGTCCGCTGTCGTCACTCGCCCTGATTACCCTCGCAGCCACCATTGGCCTCGCAACCCCCGCGGCCGCCCAGGACTACCAGTTCTCCACACTGAGCGAGGGGCGCCGCTCGACGCCGATCAAGGAAGGGATGCCGGATTACAACGGCGGCTTCACCTTCTGCCGACTCCAGTACGAATCGGTCCGGAACGAAGCCGCCGGGCTCGGGTGGAGCACCGACTACCCGCGCGGCGACCAGAACCTCCTCGTCCGGCTGTCCCAGCTCACCAACATCCACATCAGCCACTGGGACGACTGGACGCCGGGTCACGCCGTCGTCCGCGCCACGGACCCGGACCTCTTCCGCTGCCCGTTCCTCTTTACTTCCGACGTCGGCACCGTCGGGTTCGCCGAGGAAGAAGTCCTCGCGTTGCGCGATTATTTCCAGAAGGGTGGATTCCTCTGGGTCGACGACTTCTGGGGCGACGCGGCGTGGGAGCAGTGGTCGAAGGAGATCGCCCGCATCCTCCCGGACCACGAGATCGTCGAGCTCGGGCCGGACCACGAGATCTTCTCGTATCTCTACCGCGTCCAGGAGATGCCTCAGATCCCCAACATCGGATACTGGCGGCGGACCGACGGCGACACGCGGGAACGCGGCGAGGAGTCTCCGCGGGCGTACCTGAGGGGCATTTTCGATAGTGAGGGCCACCTGATGGTCGTCATGTCGTTCAACACGGACATCGCGGACGGCTGGGAACGGGAGGGCGAGAGCAACGACTTCTTCGCGCTCTTCTCTCCGCCCGCGTACGGCCTGGCCATCAACGTCACGCTCTGGGCGATGACCCAATAGACGCTCACCCGGCCAACCTCCGCTGCAGCGGACCCGCCGGGAGCTGACGCCGTGTCGCGCGCGGCGTCGGTTGCTTTTCGCGCCCGTCCATGTTATCCAATCAGGTGTCGGCGGCAGGACGCCGATGGTTTGACGGGCGTACGGTGTGGCGGCGGAGATGGCAAGGTTACCGACGCGCGTGACCGCGAGTGTGCTCGCGAGTATCCTCCTCCTGGTCCAGGTCGAGGCCGCGCTCGGTATTCACGTATGTCCGCTGCACGCGTTCGCCGCCGAGCACGGCCAGGGCCACGCGGCATCGGGTGCGCACGGCGCGCCCGCGTCCACCCACCATTCACACCGGTCGGCCGATCCTTCCGGATCCGCGCATACCCGATTTGTCGCGGCGAGCGACGCAGTTTCCGCAGGCTCGCCATCATCGCACCAGCACGGCCACGCCAGCGCGCACGCGGCTCGCGATGCCCGCGTGGCGCCAGCCCATTGCGCCAACTGCGCGCCGGTGGCCGATCCCGCTACGGGCCACGAGGGTGATCCGTGCGACTGCGTCGGCACGTGCGTCTCGGGCACCGGACTGGCCATTGCCATCGGCACGGGGCACGTCGTCGGTGTCTCCGAGCCGGAAGTCGAAATCCTCGCCTACAGCGGCGACGCGGACCCGGTCGGGCCGCGGTTCCCTCCGTATTTCATCCCGTATTCGACAGCACCGCCCGCTCACGCCTGATCCCCGGTTGAATGACTGAGTTTGCCGCCCGGTGATGTTGCCGTGCGGCCAGGATCGGACCAGTGAGCGAGGTTTGTTCGAATGGTACGCAGTCTCCGCGTACGCGACCGGGCGCGCCCGGACCGTGTGCGCACGATCAACGCGGGCGCCATTGTGGCGTCTCTCGTCGCACTCCTCGTAGTCGTTTTCCCGCTCGCCGCGCAGCAGGGCGGGGTGGTGGAAGGAAGGGTAACCGCTGCCGGCTCGGGTGAGCCGCTCGGCGGCGTGACTGTCCAGATCTCGGCCACGTCGCTGGGCGCCATCACCAACGACGAAGGCGTCTATCGCATACAGGGCGTTCCGGCGGGCGTCCACGAAGTCTCGATCCGCCGCATCGGGCTCAGGCCTCAGACCGTCACCATTCGCATCCAGGACGGCGCGGCGGCCGTCGTGAACTTCCAGCTCGAGAACGAGTCGGTTCTCCTGCCGGATATGGTGGTCAGCACGACGCGCGAGGCACAGCGGATCAGTGAAACGGCGTCCACCGTGGGCGTCGTCTCCGCCGAAACGCTGCAGGAGGTCAAGCCGCGTCACCCGGCGGATGTCATGGGGCTGGTGCCAGGCGTCCTGGTGAACGTGGCCGGCGGGAGCGGTGAAGGGCACATGACCGCGATCCGCCAGCCGATCACGACGAACCCCGTGTATCTCTTCCTCGAGAACGGCGTGCCGACGCGCTCCACCGGATTCTTCAACCACAACGCGCTCTACGAGGTCAACGTGCCGCAGGCGGAGCGCATCGAGGTGCTCAAGGGGCCGGCCACTGCGCTGTACGGCAGCGATGCGATCGGTGGCGTGATCAACGTCGAGAGCCGGCGGCCGAGCTTCACACCCGAAGCCGAGGCGTACATCGAAGGTGGGCCCTGGGGTCAGTTCCGGCTCCTGACCTCCGTCGGCAACGGCTGGGGCTCGCACGCGTTCCGCGCGGATGTCAACGTCAACCGGGCGGACGGCTGGCGCGACGCAACTGCCTACGACCGGCAGAGCGCGAGCCTGCGCTGGGACTACTACTTCGCCGGCGGGGCGACGCTCCGGTCGCTCGCGACGTTCACCCGCATCGAGCAGGCGGGTCCGTCGTCGCTCCTGACCGACGACTACGAAAACAACCCGCGCGCCAACTACACGCCGATCTCCACGCGTTCGGTCCGGGCGGCGAGGGTGTCCAGCGCGTTCGAGAAGGAGACGGGCTCGACGCTCTTCAGCATCACGCCGTATCTCCGCTGGAACGAGATGGACCTGCTCCCGTACTGGGCGCTCACCTACGATCCGACGATCTACACCACCGGGCACTCCTCTGTGGGTTTCGTCGGGCGGGTGCGGCGTGACGTCGAGTCGCTGCGTCTCCGCCTGATCGGTGGGGTGGATTTCGACTGGAGCCCCGGCAGCCGACTGGAAGACCGTCTACAGACCGAACGAGATGGCCAGCGTTTCGTGGGCTACACGCGTGCCGGCACCCTGTACGACTATGACGTGACCTTCCGCGGCATCTCGCCGTACCTCCAGCTCGAAGCGAATCCCGTGGACCGCCTGCACGTCAGCGCGGGGCTCCGGGTCGACGACATCCGCTACGACTACGAGAACCGGCTGGGTCCACTCGACGAGGGGAACTGGCGCCGGCCGGCCAGCACCGACGTGCATTTCAACCACGTCAGCCCCAAGCTCGGCGCGTCCTTCGACGTCGGCCGCGGACTCAATGTCTACGCCAACTACTCGCACGGTTTCCGCGCGCCGTCCGAGGGGCAGATCTTCCGGCAGGGCGCGGCCGAGAACACGATCGATCTGCAACCCGTCACCGCCGACAGCTACGAAATGGGCGTCCGCGGCGAGGTCGGCGGCCGCGTGGGATATACGGTCGCCGCGTACAGGATGACTGTCGCCAACGACATCCTGACCTTTGCCCACGAGGACGGCACGCGGGAGACACAGAACGCCGGCGAGACGCTCCACACCGGCGTCGAGGCCGGAATCGGCCTGGTGATCCTCGAAGGGCTGCGCGCCGACCTCGGCGCATCTGTGGCTCGCCATACCTATGAGGTCTGGAAGCCGCGAGGCGACGTGGATTACAGCGGCAACGAGATCCAGTCCGCACCCGAGTCGCTGTACAACGTCCGGCTCGCCTATTCGCCGTCG
>DATMSC010000264.1:0-3202 GCA_035565595.1 Longimicrobiales bacterium
GCTCGAGGAGCTCGGGGTCCGCGTAACCGGCGTAGGCGACGTCCAGTATTCGGTGCGCGACGCCGATTCCGCATTCGTCATCGAATTCCTGCGCGTGGAAATCGAGGGCGAGCCCCGGATGATCGAGCATACCGCGCTGGCGTGGGTGGAACCGGGATTCCTTCGGCGCTACCGACTCGCGCCGAGCGACAGAATGTACGTCGATGAGGTGCTCCTCGCCGAGGCGGAGGGAGGCAACGGACACCTGCGCCGGGCCGATGACATCGGCGATGAGCGAGCCAGTCCACAACGGGGGTGACACGATGGATTTGATGCGAGCAACGCGATGCCCGACGCGCGCCCACGCGCCGTCCAGTAGATCGGTGGCCACTGGGGACCATGGTGGTGCGGCAATGCGGACCTACCGCGGCTTCAGCCAGCGGCTGCTTACGGCGACAACGCTGATGTTGCTTGCGGTAGTCCTCGCCGGCTGCGACCTGGCGACCGCAACGATTCCCCAGGACGGCAACCCGCAGTCCGCCGAGGAGTGGGTCGGCGACCGTTTCTACTTCGGGCGGGACATGGGTGGCGGAGAGGTGTCCGAAGAGGCGTGGCGCCAGTTCCTCGAGGAAGTCGTGACGCCGCGATTCCCCGACGGGTTGACGGTGTGGTCGGCGGATGGGCAGTGGCGCAATTCGGAGGGCGTCATCATCCGCGAGCGGACCTTCATCCTCGAGATCTACCACCCGGGCGAGCCGGCGGCGGAAACCGCTTTCAACGCGATCGTCGCCGAATACAGGAACCGCTTTCAGCAGGCGGCAGTGCTCAGGGTGTCCTCGCCGGCGACTGTCAGATTCTACCAGTAGCCGTCACCCCGAAGTCCGGACCTCCGCGCCCGTTTGTCGTGCCGGTCGGCGGGGCGGACACGAACCGCTCGCCCCACCCGGTTGCCGGAGGCGGTGCGCCGGTCGCCGTGTGGCGCCGGTTCCTCGTACGTCAGTCGTCAGCTCTCGCCGGCGGGGGTACGATCCGGCGGTGCTCGACCGCTCGCCTTGAGATCGCCGCTCCGAATCACGGACTCGCCGGAGGGGCGGGCGCCGGTCCGGCACCGCCACCTCCACCACCGAAGCCTCCCCCGCCACCACCTCCCCCGAATCCGGCGTTCGCCGGCACCAGCGTCGGGTACCGCTCCAGCGCGGCGTTGAGCTCGGCGTTGGTCAGTACTGCCGACCAGTCGGTCCAGATCCGGCGGAGATAGTTGCGCGTGGTCGACAGCCACGTGATGGCGCCGCCGAACCATTCGATCATGCGTTCCTTCTGCGGCGCGGTCCACCCGGACTGGATGAGGCGCAACGCGTAGACGTAATCCATCTGCGTGGTGGTATCGTTCGCCGGCATGGCGGCGAGTACTGCATCGATGATCCGGGTGTTGATTGCCGCGGTCTGGCGGCTGAGCGCGTGGATCGCGAGCGGCTCACCGGAGCGCATGGTCGGATCGCCGCCGGTGCTGGTGGTGACATAGGCGAGCACCTTCGCCGTCTCGAGTTGCACGCGTGGCGTCCGTGAGGCGAAGCCCGGGAGCAGTATCTCCCGGACTCGCGAGCGAACCGACGCCGGCGCGCCGCCCGGCCGGTCCACGGCCGCGATCTGGAACATGCGCAGCGCGTCCAACTGGTGCTCCGGCGCGAGAGCCGGCTTTTCCAGCCAGTAGATGATGCGCTCGTAGATCTCGTTCCGATCGCGGTCGGTCGCGGCGGTGTTGTTGAGCGCGAGGAGTGCGGGGAACGCGGCGACGGGGTTTTCCTCATTGAGCGCTCGCTCGCGCCAGGCGTCACGCGGGGTCCGCTCGAGTGCCACGCGTGCGGCGTAGCGGACGAATCGGTCCGGATCGGAGAGTCGCTGGTAGAGTGCGCTGGCGAGCGCGGCGTCCGACGTGCTCGGCGTGAGGTTCTGGGCGGTGCGCGCTTCGATCGCCCGGCGGCGGACCAGCGCGTTGTCATCATTCATGAGTGAAACCGCGATGGCGCGTGCGTCCTCCGTGTTCTGCAGGCCAGCCAGGAGCGCGACTGTCGCCCGCACGTTGTCGTCCGGGTCGCTGGCGAGCTCGCGCAGCACATTGGTCGATGGTGGCACGCCGTGCCGGTTCATGATCAGCAGCGCGGTGAAGCGGTCCTCACTCGGCTCGTTGCGGTCCCTCGCGACGCGCTCGAGCGCCGCGCGGAACGCGTCGGCCCCCATCGACGCCTTGACCTGCTCGATGGCCGCGAATCCCCAGCTCGATAGCGGCTGCGCCTGGCGCGTGACCGCATAGATGCCGCTCATGTCCGGCGGCTCCGGGGCATCTCCCGTGTAGCGGATCCGGAAGAGTCCGCCATCGGCGCCGTTGAGCGTAAAGTAGAGCATGCCATCGGGGCCGACGGCGAGGTCCGTCACCGGCACCGACGTTCCGCTCACGAAGGTTGCGGAGTCGGAGCGCATGGTGAAGGTGGCGCCGTTGGGCGTCGTCCTGCTGTAGAGGATCCTGTGCCGCGAGTAGTCGGCCTCGAAGATGACGTCGCGCCACTCCGGCGGGTACGCCCAGGCGTGGTAAACCTCCACTCCCGTGGGTGACCCGCAGTTCAGCTCACGGACGGGTGGCAGGATGTCGAAGTAGTCGGCCGGCCACTTGTTGCTGCCGTTTCGGAAGCCGTAATCGGCGTTGGGCACCGCGTGGTAAGACCGGATCGGGCGATACCACGGCGTGCCGATCTCGGGCTCCATGTCGCTGTCGAAAAAGAACGTCTCGCCGAGCCGGTTCCAGGTGAAGCTGACCGGGTTACGGAAACCGGCGAGGAGGATCTCCGCGCGGCGATCCTCGATGTCCACCCGGAAGATCATGGCCTGCATGGACGTCTTCCCCCAGCGGTCCGTGTACCGGGGGATGAAATCCCGCTCCGGGTAGAGCTTCAGGATGGAGTCGAGGTTGGTCACCGTCTCACCCGGTGGGCCGTTGTTCCCGGCCACGACCTGAATCGTCCCATCCGCCGCGCGGAAGATGCGGTGCGGCCCGTGGTCCCACATGTTCCCCTGGATCGGGATGATTCGCTCGACCAGGTCGGCTTCCTCGTTACCGTCGCTGTCGATGACGCGGTAGACACCCGGCTGCAGGTAGGGGTCGTCGGGCGTGCCTGTCTCGGTGGTCCAGTGGTCGTCGGCCTCTTTGGGGCCGAAACCCACGCAGTAC
>DATMSC010000265.1:0-17875 GCA_035565595.1 Longimicrobiales bacterium
CCGCCGCTGGGGCGAACGGCGCAGCCGACATCTCGTCTGCGCAGGCCGATCTCTCCACCTATCTGAACCAGCCTGTCGCGCCCGGTGCACGGGAGCAGGTGATCGAGTCGGCCGAGCGGGCACTCGCGGCAGCACGCGGACGCGATCGCGCGGCGGTCGCAGCGGCGTTCACCGCTGCGCGCGAAGCGGCTCCGCAGCTCGGCGACTGGCTCCGGGTCCTCGAGGCCGGAGCCGTTGCCACGTTTGGCGACACGGCCGAGGTCACGCGGCTGCTGGCGGCGGCAGGGAGCGAGCTGGAATCCGAATGGGGTTGGCGCGCCCGAGTCGAAGCCCGCCTCGCAGCGGGCGACACCGCCGCCGCGATCCGCGCTGCTGAGACGGCCGCCACGAGCGGCAGCGCCCGAAAGCGCGCCGAGGCGCTCGTTCTGGAGGCCGGCCTGCGTCGAACCCGGGGTGAGAGGAACGCGGCGCTCGCGTCGCTCCGCCGGGCGATCGAGATCGCGCCGAGCACGACGGCCGCCGTGGACGCCGCCAGGATGATGTCGGAGATCGGCGGGCTCACCCCGGAGGACGCGCTACTGGTCGGCAGGACCTACCTTCGCCACGGCAACGTAGACCGCGGCGTGGCCGGGATCGACCAGTACCTCGAGGCGGGCCGGGGCACGGCGGCGGAACGGGCAGCGCTGAGGCTGGAGGCCGGCCGCGCGCTCTTCAACGGCGCGCGCTATGACGTGGCGGAACGACGCCTTAGCCAGCTCGCGGAAGAGCAGGTGGCCACAGCGGTCGCTGCCGAGGCGCTCTTCCTTACGGCCAGGTCGCGTTACCGGAGCGGCCGCATCCAGGAGGGGCTGGCAACCTTCCGGCGCGTCATCGAGCGGTACCCCGGCCAGCCCTTCGCCGCCGAGGCCGCCTACATCCTCGCCGATCTCGAGCAGGACGACGGCGAGTTCGAACAGGCCCGCGCGCTCTTCCGCCAGACCATGACGCTGCAGCCCACGGCACTCGAAGCGGGGCTCGCGGCCATGCGCCTCGGCGGGCTGGCGTACCTGGACGGCGACCTCGAAGGCGCACTCGACATCTACGAGTCGTACCGCAGCAGATTCCCGCAGGGCCGTCGCGTGCAGCAGGCCACCTACTGGGCTGCCCGGATCTATCGGGAGCTCGGAAGGAACGACCTCGCCCGCCAGCGTCTCGAGCAGGCGAGGAGCATCGACCCGTTCTCCTACTATGGCGTCCGCGCCGCGGAGCTTCTCGGAGTGGAGCCTCTGGCCATCCCCCTCGCGGCCGAGCCCCGGGCGGCAGATGAGCCGACGGCACAGGCGAACGTCGCGGTGTTCCGCCTCGCTCTGCTCGACGCCATCGGACCCCAGGGGGCAGCGGCCTTCGAGCGCGACCGCCTGCGTCGCTACTTCGACTCTCGCCCCAACGGCTGGTACGTGCTGGCCGAAGCGCTGAACGAGGCGGGATTCGCCTATGACGGCATCCTGCTCGGCCGCGACATCGAGCAGCGGGAAGGACGGCTCAACCCTCGCCTGCTCCGGATCATCTACCCATTCCCGTACCGCGAGCTGATCCTCCCCGCGGCACGTGACAATGGCGTCGACCCGTACCTGGTGGCCGGCCTGATCAGGCAGGAGTCGATGTACTCGCCGGCGATCGTGAGTCCGGCCGGCGCCATCGGGCTGATGCAGGTCATGCCGGCAACAGGGACGACACTGGCGGCAGAGCTCGGAGTCGACGGCTTCGAACCCCAGCGGGACCTGCGACGCCCCGAGATCAACGTGCGCCTCGGCGTCCACTATCTCGCGCGCCGGTTGAACGAATACGGCGGCGATGTGGTGTCCGCGCTCGCCGCGTACAACGCTGGCGCGCACCGCGTCGAGTTCTGGTCCCAGTTCCCGGAGTATGGCGACCCCGAGCTGTTCGCCGAACGGATCCCGTTCGCCGAGACCCGTGACTACGTGAAGATCGTCCAGGCCAACGCACGGATCTACGAAGCGCTCTACGGCGACTGACAGCGCCGGGAACTTCGGGGTCGGGACCCGGTGCCGGCCGATTTTTCCAGGGAGCCGGTGAAATTTCTTCCCGGCGCGTCGGCTACTCCACCCCGGTTCCGCCTCACTCCAGTTGCCTGGCCGGCCAGGACGGGATCGCGGCCCCGGCCTGGCGCCGGCTCCCCAGGTTGCGCCTTCCGCTTTGCCGCGCATTGCTGATGTGGCGAGTGCGCGCAGGCGCCAGGACGCCTCGCAATACCACGCCACAGCGCTCCCGGCACCGGCCACCTCCCCGGTCTAGCACGATGCTTGCACTGACGGGCCGCGCCTCACCTCAATGGCATACCATAATCCATGGCGTCGGTGACGAGGCGGCGAGGCACACCGGCGCGCTTGACGTAGGAGCGAGTCTGATGATGCGGATGAAGCCAAACGCCCGTGCACTGAGCTTTGGTGCACTCGGCCTTGCCGTGGCGCTGACGGGGTGCGGTTACGCGAAGCGGGCAGAAGTGCAGGACGAGCTCGCGCGGCTTCGGAGCGAGATGAACCAGGGTGATCAGGCGCTGGGGGCCCGTGTCGATCAGGTCGAGGCTCGTACCCGGGCGCTCGAAACCGAGCTCGCCGCGTTCCGTGACGAGTTCCGCGCGACGATCCAGCGGCTGGAGAACGCGATCGCGTTCAACGTCCCCGTCCACTTCGATTTCGACGAGGCGGCACTGCGCCCGCAGGATCAGGCTGTGCTCGACCGCTTCGCCGCCGTGGTCCGCGAGTACTATCCCAACGCGCTGATCACGGTCGAAGGGTTCACGGATCCGGTCGGCAGCACGGCGTACAACCTCCGCCTCGGGGAAGCGCGTGCCCAGTCGGTCCGCAACTACCTGGTCGAGAATGGCGGCATTTCCGCCGATCGCATTCGGACGGTGAGCTACGGCGACGCCCCCGAGCGGCTGATCGTGAACGCGGGCGGCCCCGGTGAGGCCGGGCTCCCGAACCGGCGCGTCGCTCTCGTCATCGACTTCAGCGGCTCGCCGACGTCCGCTCCGTCGCAGCCGGTGCTGGAGCCGCCGGCCACCTGATGAGCTGCGTACGACGATGAGGCGGCACTCGCCGCCGCTGCCGTGAAGCCACGCGGTCGTCGCGCCCCTGTCGGCGCGGCGACCGCGCGCCGTTTCGGGTCTCGCGCCCCGTCCCCCGTTGCAGGCTGCGATCGCTGCGTTCCCACCATCGAGATCTCCGGTCATGGTACGGCGGACCGGGCCGCGCGCCCGATCCACGTGAAGGCGTACGCTGCCGGCTTCCGGGGCGCGTACGGCGGCGCGCCAGCGGCCGGGACTGGCGCGGATCGACGGATCGGGCATACCTTCGCATGTGGGAGGGTCACGGGAGTGCTCGATGCGAAGCTGCATGCGAATGATTGCGGCGGTGGGTACGGCCGGGAGGTTCCGTCGCCTGCCGACGCTCCACGAGCCGACGGGTACGGGCCGGCGCAGAGCCGGCCTGCTGCTCGTCGTGTCTTTGATCGTCGCTGCATGCGACATCGTCGCCGGTGACGCGGACGGACCAGCCGAGGACGCCGTTACCGCCGATCCCGCAATGCTGCCCGGTGATCCACCTCCGCCAGTGGACAATCGCTTCGATGCCGGCCAGCTCTCGCCGGGCGACGAGGTCCTCGGGGTGCGTGTCACCCGCCTGACTGTGCAACCGGCACGGCCACCGGATTCCGGCTACTTCGGCGAAGTAACGTTCTCGGGCGAAATCACGGTGAGCGGTCGCTACCGTGCGCACCCGGAATATCCTGCCGAAGACGCCAACTACATGTGCTTCTTCGTGGACGGCGAATCCGCGTCCAGATTGCCGCGCTTCGAGGCGGACGAGCGTCTCCCGTGGTTGTGCTTCACCAACACCGAGATGGCACTGGCGGAGCTGGGCCCGCTGGACACGGAAGGCGGCGCAACAGTCGTGATCGATGACTACCGGACCGTCCGACGACTGACGAACGCGTTCGACACCGCCCGTCTCGTCAGGGTCATTTCGAGGAACGTGCTGGACGAGGAATGATGCAGGCGTCGCATCCTCTGACTCGCGCTGCCCGCACAGCCGGGCTCGCACTTGCGCTCGTGCCGCTGCTCGCGATGCGTCCGGCCACGGCGCAAACCCAGGAAACCGGCACCGGCGCGGCCGCGGTTCGGCTGGTCGCAGACCCCACCGCCATCGCGCTCGATGTGGGTAGCTCGATGCTCTTCACCGTCATGGCCCTCGACGCCGACGGCAACATCGTGGATGCGCCGATCCGGATCAGCGGGAGCCGGGAATCGCTCCGGGTGACGAGCAACCGCGTCTACGCGCTGCAGCCAGGAGAGCACGCGATCATCGCCACCGTCGCGGGTGGCGAGCACGGCGTCGAGCCACCCGTCCTCGTCATCCCGGTCACCGTCGGACCGCCGCCGGTCGCCACGGTTGAGCTGACCCCCGCGCCCGGTCGTCTCTACGCAGGCACGACGCTCGCCCATTCCGTTCGGGCGTACCACGCGGACGGCTCCCCGCGGCCCGACCCCGTGATCCACTGGACGACTTCGGACGCGAACGTTGCGACGGTGGACGCCGACGGCAACGTCACCGCTCACCGGCCGGGGCAGGTCATCATCGCGGCCGATGTCGATGGCGCGCGGGCGACTGTCGTCCACCAGGTCACCGCTTTGCCCGCCACCCGGCTCGAGATCGAGGAGGTGCCCACGCAGGCGCGAACCGGCGATGTGATCCGCCTGTCCGCACGGGCCCTGGATGCCGGCGACCAGGTCGTCTCCGACATCGTGGTACGGTGGGAGGTCACGGGTCCGGGCGATGGCGAGGAGACGGGCGCCGTGGTCCATGGCAACAGATTCGTCGCGAACGCGCCCGGGACGTACACGATCACCGCCGCGGCCGGGAGCCTGAGCACAACGCGGACGCTGACCGTCGTTCCCCGCGCTGTCGCGGGTGACGCGGCACCGGTCGGCCGGGTCTCGATCAGCGAGCACCTCTCCACAGGGCTCGGCGTGTTCCGGGGACGCAACGGCCGCGATTACGCCGTGACGAGTAGCTGGATCGGGGACGGCAGCGTGTATTTCTGGGACGTGACAGACCCGGCCGCCATCAGGCGGGTGGCCCGGGTGGGTCTGCTCGGCCGCGGCATTCGGGACATCGCCGTGTCACCCGACGCGCGCTACGCAGTCGTCAGTCTCGAGGGCGCGGCCGACCGGCTCACCGGCCTCGCGATCCTCGACATCTCCCAGCCCGACACTCCTCGCCTGGCGTCCACGTTCGGCTATGGCGTGGCCGGCGACGTGCACGGCGTCGCGGCCACCGACTACCACATCTACGCCGTCGCCGCAGACCGCGGCATTATCGTGATCGACGTCGAGAACATCTACTCGCCGCAGCAGGTCGCATCGTTCACCTTCCCCGATGAAGGCGTGCGTGCCCGAGACATCCAGGTCTCCAACGGCCTCGCCGTGCTCCCGGCGCTGTCCGACGGGGTGGCCGTGATCGACGTCGGCAACGGGCAAGCGAACGGCCGCAGCGACAGCCCGGCCTTCATCGGCACGATCCCGGTCGGCACCGAACGGGTCGACGCCGTGGTGCCGTACCTGCGCCAGGCGACGGGCGAGCGGTACCTCTTCGCGGTCACCCGCGGCGACGACGGCGATGGCACAATCCGGGTTCTGGAGTGGACGAACACGACCTCCGCCGTTCCGGTCGCCACCTACCACGTCCCGGGGTCGGCGCCACTGACCATCCGCGTCGAGGGGGATCGGCTCTATGCCGCCTACGGCGACGGCGGCGTCCGGGTGGTTGACGTCTCCGGCGAGCTGCTGGGCGACCTGCGTGCCCAGGGGCGGGAGATCGCCTCGTTCGTCACCGAATCGCCGGACGGCTTCGTGCCCGGTCAGGCCATGGCGTGGCACGCCGGCCCGGTCGGCGACCACGTGCTCGCCGTCGACCGCAACAACGGCCTCTGGGCGCTCCGCATCGACTCGCCGCAGGACTGATCGACACCCGCCGGCGATCCCGCTTTCAGGAATTGGGGATCGTGCGGGGGCTTCTCGCTCTCTTCCGAGGCGGGATCGCCTGCACTGGCGCAAGCGGGGTCGTTTCGACGTTAGGAACCGGCATGGATCTGGAGGGTTGCACCCTCTGAAGTGAACCAGCCCAGCCGGGAGGAAACATGGATGCGAGAACGCAGCCGCCCGCCCTCAGAACAGGCAGTCGGCTTCCGGTGATCACGCTGACCTCAGTCGCGTCCGGCCGGCCCGTGTCGCTGCGCGAGCCGGCAGCCGGCGCCCCAGCGATCCTGGCGCTCCCACCACGACCGGAACGCTTTGCCGAATACGCCCGGACGTTCGCAAGCAAGCGGCAGGGCTACACGTACTGGGCAGGACGCCCGATCGTGATCATCTCCGGTGATCTCGACAATGCGACGAAGACGGCCGCCGAAATCGGTCTGGCCGACACGGCGGAAGGCCAGATAGGCGAAACTACGGTGCTCATCGACGCCGCCGGTTCGCTCAGGCGCAAATGGGGGCTGGCCGATGAGGAGGCTGCCGTCATTGTCGCGGACCGCTGGGGCGAGGTCTACTCCGTAGCGCGTGCGAGCGACCCGGACGACCTGCCGGGCACCGGAGCCGTCGATGAGTGGCTGCGTTTCATAGCCACCCAGTGCCCGGAGTGCGGCGTCATCGACGAACCGGGCCTCGGCGAGTGGCGCGCCGACTGACCACCAGACGAAAGGACGTCCGACGTTGGACCAGCCATCACGGATCGAGGTAGCGCCGCACCCTCTCCTGCGCTGCGCCGCATTCGTGACCCGGTTTCCCACACGGCTCGGCGACATTCCCTCGCCGGCCGGGATCGTCGATCTCCTTCGGCTGGATGCGGCCACGCCGCTGGAGCGTGACGAAGCGCTTCGGGCCGCGATCCGCGATATGCTCCGCTATGGTGGCTACAAGCCAACCGGGCGAGGGAAACCGGCCTCGGAGTACCTGGTCCGCGCGGCCGAAGACGCAGGGTTGAGCTCGATCAACCTGGCCGTCGACCTCGGCAACGCGACCTCGCTCCACAGTGGCTTTCCGATCAGCGTGGTCGACCTCGACCGGGCCTCGCCGCCATTCCGCATTGCCGTGGCCGACGAGGATGAGAAGTACGTGTTCAACGCAGCGGGTCAGGAAATCGACCTGGGTGGTCTGGTCTGCCTTTTCGACGCCGACGGTCCGTGCGCCAACGCGGTCAAGGACTCCCAGCGAACGAAAACATCGCCGGACACGACGCGAACACTGACGGTCGTGTGGGGCGCGGCGGGTCACGAGGCGAGATTGGGCGCAGCCGTCGCGTGGTACCGAGAAATGCTGAGCGCGGCCGGCGCCGAAACGCTGGCCGCGCCCATCCAGTAACAAGACCGTCGCGGCGGGACCGGCTCAACCCGCCGGCCCACTCCCTGCCGCGTCAGCCGAGCTCGCTGACGTGGTTGATGATCTTCCCCACCAGCCCGTACTCCACCGCTTCCGTCGCCGAGAGCCAGAAGTTGCGGCGAGTATCCTCCTCGATCCTTTCGATGGTCTGACCGGTCCGCTCCGCGAACACGCGGTTCAGGCGGGTCCTCATCTTCAGGATTTCACGGGCTTCGATCTCGACATCGGCCGCGCTTCCCCTGGCACCGCCCGCCGGCTGATGCAGCAGGTAGCGGGTGTGCGGCAGAGAGAAGCGTCGCTCCTTCGGCGCGGCGACGTAGATCAGTGCACCTGCGCTCGCGACCCACCCCGTGCCGATCATGTTCACCGGAGAACGGATGAACTGGATGACGTCGTGGATCGTGTCGCCGGACTCGACGTGACCGCCCTGCGAGTTGATGTAGATCGAGATGGGCTCGTTCGACTGCGCGTCCATCGCCAGCAGGTGGCCGATCACGTTCGCCGCGAGCTTCTGATTGATCTCGCCGCTGATGATCAGGATCCGGTTCCGGAACAGGATGTTCCGGGCGTCGGCGGTCAGCGCCGTCGGCGTGGTCCTGGGCGTCGTCTCCTGTGGCTGCTCCTCTTCCTCGTCCCCTTCGTCCGGCCGTTCGGGATCCTGCAGTCTGGCGCCGGACAGCGCAATCGTGAATTCGTGCATTCTCTCGGTCCCTGTTGATGTATGTAGCCTCCCGGCCGCCGGCGCGGCCGGCAGCGGTGCGCTCCGGTGCAATGAGGCAGATTCGGCCGCGTCGCGCAAGGGGCGCGCCGCGGCCGACGCCTTCGATTCAGTTCACGACCCCGCCGCAGCGAGCCGCGCGGCCGCCGCCGGCTCATCCAGCAGCGGCGAGAGCAGCGGGCCGATCATTCGGAGGATCTGCGCCGGCAGCGAGCTGGTGAAACCGTAGCTGTCGGCAGCGGCGCCCGGCACGAATACCGTGAGTGTACCATAGAACCGGTCGCCGAGGAAGAACACCAGCGTGGAAGTACGGTTGATGGCACGGTCCTCGATCAGTCGGCCGCCCTGGCCGTACACGCGGTAGCGATTGTTGCCGGTCCCCGTCTTCGCCCCGATCGGAAGCGGTTGCCCGTCGGGTCCGGTCACCGCGCCAAACGCGCGGCGGGCCGTGCCGTTCTCGACCACGTCGATCATTGCGTCTCGCACGACCCGCGAGATCTCCGGCGAGAGCACGCGCTCGCCGGGCGCCGGGTCGCGGCGCAGCACCGTTTCGTACGGCGTACCCTCCGCGAGGTGGATCTCGGTGACGCGCACCGTCGGATAGCGGATCCCGTCGTTCAAAATGATCCCTACCAGCTCCGCGAGCTGGTCCGGCCTGTCGGCCGAGCTGCCGATCGCAGTGGCGTATGACGGCACCAGCGACTCGAACGGGTAGCCGAGGCGGCGCCAGGCGCGGTGGATCTCGACGAACGCTTCCGCCTCCAACACGGACCGGATCCGCTGGTCCTGCGCCGCGGTCCGCCGCGTCGCGAAGAGCCAGCGGTAGACATCCTGCCGCACCTGCCGACTCGCCTCCATGACCTCGGCCCGAGTCGCGTCCGGGTTCTCGATCAGGTACTTCACCACCCAGATCTCAAGCGGGTGGATGCCGGCCAGGTAGCCGAGGTCGACGAGCGGGTGCTGAGCCGGGTCCGAAATCCGGTACAGCTCGGCGAGGCGGGCGTCCGATAGTCCGATCCCTCCCGCGTGCTGGCGGATGAAGATCGCGAAGTCCTCGAGTGGAGCGTCGGGCATGACGGAGCGGTACGCCCACGCCAGCCGTTGCGGCGTGAGCGTCCGCGCCGAGACCATCGCGTCCAGCGACGAATCCGGCGGCCGGTTCCGGTGCTTCTCGTAGAACTGACCCAGGAAGACCTGCCCCTCCTGGTCGGCGAAACGCGCCAGCAGCTCCTGCCGCCGCGGATCGTCGCGGTCCGACAGCACCCTCGCCGGTCCGCCGGCGAGCCGGTGCATGTAGAAGTGCACGATGTCCCGCATGATCCGGATGAACGGCAGGTTCACCGAATGGCGGAACGCCTCGCTCACCGTCAGCACCTGATTGTTGTGCGTCGCGTCGAAGTTGCTGAACGTGTGCACACCGCCACCCGTGAAGAACCGCTCGGCCGGCGATGCGGAGTACCTCCTGAGCATCGCCGCGTTCAGCATCTCGTCGAGCGTGGCGTTCGGCCTCGAGGCCAGCCAGTTCAGCGCCCACTGGGTGATCGCGTCGCCGGTGCCCACTTCGACGGCCCGCAGCTCGCTGGCCGGCCGACCCGCGTACTCGTGGTAGAGCGACTCGACGATCTCGAGATAGGTGACCAGCGTCCGGAGCTTCGCCGTCGAGCCCAGCTCCAGCTTGCCGCCTTCGATGAGGCTGAACGGGCCGTCGAAGTTGTCAGCCTGCACACGCACGACATTGCCGAAGTCGCTCCGCTCGTGCAGCACGAAGGCGTAGTAGACGCCCGCCGGGTCGCCGCGGTCCAGGAGCCGGAACGCGTCGAGTCCGTTTGCCCTGACGAACGCCGGGTCGCGCAGCCGTCCGATCAGCGCGGTGACCGAGTCCTGGACCGCCGCCGAGAACGTCGTCTTCGCGCTCGCGTCCATCCGGTCGAGGACGTAGAGCTGCCCCACGCCCGTGAGCCCCAGCAGCTCCGTCCTGGCCGCATTCGCAGCCTTTCGCTCGACGAAGGACGGTAGTGGCTGCTCGGGGGCGCGGTTGCGGACGTGCACCTCGGCGGCGCGCACGGAATCGCGGAACGCCTCAGTGATCACGCCGTCCCTGGCGAGGAGATCGAGGAAGAGGTTGGCCCGGTCTTCCAGCGCCTGTCGACCCTCCGGGTGGGCCAGGAAGTACGACGGCCGCTGGATCGCCAGCAGGAGGAGCAGCACCTGACGGTACGCGACAGCCCGGCTCCCTTCCGACGCCGTGAGCTCCATCTCGCCGCCGTCGCTCAAAACGGCATCGCCGCCGAACAGGAGGCGGTTCACTTCGTCGAAATCGGCACCGAACCACGCCCACAGACCGTCGCCCAGCCCCGTCACCTCGCCCAGCCCCGCGATCCCCGCGAGCGGCATAGAGTTCAGGTAGTCGACGACGATGCGTTGCTGCGCGCCGAGGGTTTCGGGCCCGTCCATGTACGCACGCAACGACGCGGATGCCATCTGGACGAGTTTGTCTCTCGGCGACTCCGTTCGCCCGGCAGGTGAGTGGCGGAACTTTTCGAGTTGCGTCGCCAGCGTGCTCGCGCCGGGCACCTGGCGATCGCTGCCCAGACGGCTCAGACCAAACTCCATCCCGGCCCGCGCCAGACGGCCCCAGTCAACCGTCGGGTTGCGATACGGGCGGCGGGGATCCAGCAGCTCCCGGTTCTCGATGTAGAGCAGCGTCCGCCACACGAGCGGCGGGACCGACGTGAAATCGGGATAGACCCGCTCCGGATACGAAAAAGCGTAGAGCGGCTCGCCGACGTAGTCGACCAGTGAAAGGCCGGCCTGGCTCTTGGCCGGGTAGATGGGGAAGATCCCCCCGTCCATCATGGCCGCGAACCGCTCCGAGATCCTCGCTTGCGCCGTGATGGAGAAGCCCCGCGCGGTCAGCGATTCCAGTACGTTCGGCAGGCGCGAGTAGCCGTAGCGCACGTCGTACGGGCCGTCGCCGGGGTAGCGGATCCTGTCGCTCGGCCCCTCCGCCACTTCGTACGTCAGCTCCGCCGCGACTTTCGAGAAGTACTTCGCCTGGAGACGCGAGCCGCGCATCTCCATGACCACGGCGCCAGCGAGCACACCGGCAAGTACCACGGCACCCGCCAAAACGAAGACCCGGACCGATATCCGCTTCCGACGGGCCGGGCGTTCGTCAGGCTTGCCCTGCTCGAGCTGCGGCCCGGGAGCAGAACCGGCGACCAGGCCAGTCGATACGCGCAGGAGTGCGCTCCGGGCGCTGCGTCCACCGCCGCGCTCGCGTCTGGCCTCGTCGCCCCCTGGCCTCGACCGCCGGGTGCCCATACGACGCTTCGACATGTCTGGTAACGATCCATGCGGCCGGCTGTGGGCCGCTGCGAAAGTACTGCTGAGTCGGCCGGGCATGCCGGCCCAATGGGGTCCAGTGCGGGGAGACTCCTGTAACAAGATGATCAGATTTTCGACCGCACGCAACTGCGTCCCGGCCCGTCCCCTGACCTGCAATATTCCGTGTGAAAGCGGGGTTTCGGGATGCGCTACGCAGCCTGCCGGGGCGACCGGTGAACCCGGTAAAGTCCCGAAATCGCGACTCCTTCGGGCGCCGGAATCGGCCCGGCAGTTCCGACTTCGTCGTTCGTAGCACCCGCCTTGCAGTCGCGCGACGGGATCGCCAGAGCGCCGGGCCATTGTGGCACAGGGGTTCCCGGGGTAAACTGGCTGACAACCGGAAACAACACGCTGGCATGGAGCTCGAGCATGGAGCGCAACGGGAGTGTTCGCGCGGCGGCCGCGCGTTCGGCGCGCGCCGCCCATCCGAGCGAAACCGCAACGCCGGAGCGCGCCACCGCGCCGGCTCCGGCACGGCCGCCCGATCCCAGCCCTGCGGCGACTTCGCGTCCATCGCCCGCGCCGGGATCGAAGCATCTCGAAACCTCGCGGGCGATCCTGGCCGACCTCTTCGGCCCCCCGGAAACGAGGGCGTTCGGCGTCCGTTACTGGGACGAATACGAAGAGGCTGGTGCAACGGATTCGCCGCCATTCACGATCGTGCTCGCCTGGCCGGGCGCCCTTCGCCAGCTCATGCTGCCGCCGACGGAGCGGAACGCTGCCGAGGCGTACGTCTACGGGCACGTCGACATCGAGGGCGATGTCGAGACCGCCGTCGCCACACTCGCTCCCGCCATCACCGGCGGGTTCACGCCCGGTCGCCTTGCCGCGCTCCTGGGGAAACTCCTCTCACTGCCGTCGGACAGGGGAGGGTCGGGGAGCAGCGAACCCGGGCGGGGCCGTTTTCGCGGCCGGTGGCGGTTGGCGCACTCCCGGGCGAGGGACCGCGGCGCCGTCCGTTTCCACTACGACCTCGGGAACGAGTTCTTTGCGCTCTGGCTCGATCCGCGGATGGTGTATTCGTGCGCCTACTTCACCAGCGAGGCTGACGATCTCGACACGGCTCAGGAGGCCAAGCTCGACCTCATCTGCCGGAAGCTCCGGCTCCGGCCCGGTGAACGGTTCCTCGACATCGGGTGCGGCTGGGGTGGGCTCATCCTCCACGCCGCCGAACGTTACGGCGTGGACGCGACAGGGATCACTCTGAGCGAGCGGCAGGCGGAAGGCGCGAGGCGCAGGATAGCGGAAGCGGGTCTCGGCGACCGCTGCCGCGTCGAGGTGATGGATTACCGCGACCTCCCTGCTACCGCGCGTTTCGACAAGGTGGCGAGCGTCGGCATGGTCGAGCACGTGGGGGAAGCCAACCTGCCGGCGTATTACGATGCGGTGCTGCGGGTGCTGGAACCTGGCGGCCTCTTCCTGAATCACGGGATCGTGACGCTCGAGCCGGCGTACGGCACGATGGGCCGACTGAAAGCGCGGCTACGACGCCGGCTGACGTCGTTCATCGAGCACTACGTCTTCCCCGATGCACAGCTCCTTGGCTACGTGACAGTGCTCGCTCCGGCCGAACGCGCGGGCTTCGAGGTGCGCGACGTCGAGAGCCTGCGCGAGCACTACGCAATGACGCTGCGGGAATGGGTGCGCCGCCTGGAGGCGAACCGCGAAGAGGCGGTCCGACTGACCAGCGAGGAGACGTACAGGGTCTGGCGGCTGTACATGGCCGGTTGCGCCCACCAGTTCGCGTCGGGGAAGGTCGGCGTGGTGCAGTCGTTGCTCGCCGCCCCGGACCGGGACGGCCGCGTCCGCATGCCGATGACGCGCCTGGATCTCTATTCGCCGCCGAACGCATGAGGCAAAGCGTGCGGTGGATACCGGCGGCGGCGACTGGCGCGCGCCGGCGGTGAGCTTCGTCGAACCATTGCTCCGGACGTCGAGTATACCTGTTCCGCCTGCTGGCCCATTGACGGGCTGGCCCACCATGACCTCGAAACACGAAGCGTCATGTTCGCATTGCTCGCACTCGTCGTTGCCGCGCAGGGTGCGCCCGTCCCCGGGCAGTCGCTGCCGCCATCACCCATCGCGCGCATCATTGTCGAGCCGGAGCCGGTGGTGGAAGCCGGCGGCACGCTCCAGCTCAGGCCGCAGGCGCTCGACGAGAACGGCCAGCCGATCCAGAACGTGGCGTTCCTTTTCAGCTCGAGCGTGAATGCGCGCTTCGAGGGCTACGCGGAGCCGAACGGGCTGGTGCGCTCGGCGGCAGTGGGCACGCTTCCGGTCACTGTCGCCGCCACCGTTCCCGGCACGCGACCTGTGTTCGAGGTCGTCAACGTGCGCATGGTCCCCGGCCCGGCTGCCCGCGTCGAGATCGGGCCCGATCTCGGCGCCCTCGTCGCCGGGCAGCGATTCCGCATGGAGGCCAGGTCATACTCGGCGCTGGGGGATGTACGGGACGACCGCGTCTCCTGGAGCAGCTCGGATTCCGGTGTGATCCGGGTAACCGAAGACGGCCTGGTCACGGCCGTCGCCCCCGGCGAGGCCACCCTCACGGCGAGCGTGGCGACCGCCGTGGCGGAACGCCGGATCCGCGTGCTCCCGGTTCGCATCGCTACCGTTGAAGTCACGCCGGACCGGGTCCAGGCGCGCCAGGGCGACGTCATCCGGTTCACCGTCACGGCCCGTGACGAAAATGGCGGCGTCATCGAGGGGCTGACGCCGACGTGGAGCTTCTCTCCGGGGCACGGCCTGATCCGCCCGGACGGCAGCTTCGTCGGCTACGAGGCGGGCGAATACGTGGTGACCGCCAGCTTCGGGAATCACTCGGCCGACGCCGTGATTCGCCTGTCGCACCGCAACGTCCGCCGTCCGCTCGAGGTCGTTGGCCGCGTCCCGCGCACGCTCTTCTCCACCGAAGAGGTCTGGGTCCACCCGAACGGCCGGGTCGCGTACCTGGGATCTGGCGCGGGCGGCGACCGTCTGTACGTCATCGACATCACGGATCCTGCCCGGCCCGTGGTCGTGGACTCGCTGATTGCGAACACCCGCCGGGTGAACGACGTCATGACCACGCCTGACGGGCGCTTCCTGGTGCACACGCGTGAAGGCGCCGCGGACCGGCGGAACGGCATCGTCATAGCATCGCTCGAGGACCCCTGGCACCCGAGAGTCATCGCGCACTTCACGGACCGCGTGACGTCCGGCGTGCACTCCGCGTTCGTCTACCACCAGCCCGAATTCGGGACGCACGTCTACGCCACGAACAACGGCAACAACTCACTCGACATCATCGACATCACCGACCCGTACAACCCGACGCGCGTCGGGCGCTTCAAGATCAACGACTTCGACGCCGGGAACTACCTGCACGACGTCGACGTCCAGGACGGGATCGCATACCTCAGCTACTGGAACGAAGGGCTTGTCATCCTGGACGTTGGGAACGGCATCCGCGGCGGCAGTCCATCCAACCCGGTCATGATCAGCCAGTTCAAGTACGACCTGAACGAGCTCTACAGGGACGTCGAGGTCGAGGGCGGGCCGGGCTTCATCCGCGGCACGCACACGGCATGGCGGCACCGGGACTACGTCTTCATCGCCGACGAAGTCTTCGCGGCATCGGCTCCCCGCGGCGCGCCGGAAGCGGCAAGCGACCGTGCCTGGGGACGTCTCCAGGTCATCGACGTCAGCGACATCGAGAATCCGCGGTCCGTCGCCTGGTACGAGCCGGAGCACGGCGGCGTGCACAACGTCTGGGCCGCCGGAGACACGCTCTACATGGGCGCCTACAATGCAGGATTCCGCGTCTTCGACATTTCGGGCGAGCTGATGGGCGACCTGCGGGCGCAGGGTCGCGAGATCGGGCATCTGAACACCGCCGACGACGTAGGCTACGCCACCGGGCGGGCCATGACGTGGGGCGTGGTCGTGAAGGACGGCCTGGCCTACGTCAACGACAACAACAACGGTCTCTGGATCATCCGCATCGGGCCACCACAGCAGGAACCGCCGGTTCCGTAGCCGGGCCGTCCTGCAGGACGGGAAAGGTTGGGGGGTGCGCGTCGGTGGAGAGCGGAAGCAGCCCGCGAGATACGGGTACGCGGCTCCGTTACCGCTTCCACCCCGCGGTGACCAGGAGGCCGACGTCGGGCGCCGCTTCAGCGTATCCGGCGACGGCCTCGATCCGTACCCACCGCCGTTCGCCAACGCGAACTCCCGCCCGCACCTCGCCCAGGTCTTCGTTCCCGCGGATCCGTCGGCTGGTGAAGCCGTCGTGCCCGACCACGGTAACCAGCGGCACGACCCGACCCGCCTGGAGCCTCAGTTCGGCCGAGTACACCAGCACGTCCGCCTGGTCGAAGCCCGCGCTCCGGCTGCCGTTGATCCCCAGGCCAGCCTCGGCGGCCAGGCTCCAGGGGCCGCGTATGGCGCGGGCGGCGAGAGTCGCGAAGAAGTCGGTGTGATCGCGATCGAGGCCGATGGCGTTGTCGGTGGTCGGGAGCCGCGTCCCGAAGCGCACCAGGGCGTCGACGGGTGCGCCTGCGGAAGTTAGCAGGAACAGCGTCGCGGCCAGGTGGTCGCCTGTGTCCACGCGCGCCCTGCCGTTCGGGGCGCGCGTATGCTCCATGGGCGGCTCGAGGAGTTCCTCATCCCGGAAATGCCGCACCGCCGTACCGCTGAAATCGAGCACGACGCGGCCCGACCGGAACGCCACGCGATAGAGCCCCAGCTCGAACAGCCTGCCTCGCGTGCCGGCCAGCGACGCTAGCTGGTCGGTGAGAACGCTCGCGCCAATGGTGGTGTGCATGCGCGCATCGTCGTCGAATGCGTCCCAGTCGACAGGGGGGAGCGGACGTAGCTGCGCGGCGGCCGCCGTCGCGGCCGGCATTGTCGCGAAGAGCGCCATGGCGAGGGACGCCACTCGAGCCGTTCGCCACGGGAAGCCGGTTGGCGGCGCTGCGCGGCGCATGGTAGCTGGTCGCTGCGTTTACCGCGGTGCGGCGCGAGCGGGTGAAGGCGCAGGGGCCGGCACCGCGTCAGCACGCGCGCGCCCCCGGACGAGCACGGCGATCCAGCCCACGATGAAGATCGTCGCGAAGCTGAACCACTGGATTGCGTAGCTGAGGTGCATCCCTTCGTCGAGCTCGGGGATCGGCAGTGCGATCGGCAGCTCCTGCGACCCGTCGTCCCGGAGCTCCTGGACGTAGAAGTTCAGGAGCTGCCCCGGATACTGCGCGGCGATGCCCCTGCCGTCCAGCGTGTACCATGTGGTCCGCCAGCCTTCCCCACCGGCGGCGCGGGAGGCCTCGTCCCCCAGCTCGGGGAACGCAACCACGAGCCCGCGCACCGTCACCGGGCCGTCCACCTCGAAAGGCGCGAGGTCGATGGAAGCGGCGTCGGGGGATGGCGCCCAGCCCCGGTTGACGTACACGACCCGGTCGGAGCCCGCGATGCGGAGCGGTACGAATATGTGGACGCCGGGAATCCCGCCGTGTGAACGGCCTGCGAGGACGATGGTACGGGCATTGTCGTACTGGCCACTCACAGTCACCTGGCGGAGGATCAGCCCCGTGGTGTCCGACTCCGCGCCGCGGAGCGCGATGGGTGACATGTGGGATCTGGACTGAACGGCCGAGTTCAGCTCGTGCTTTTGCGACAACCGGCCGAGCTGCCAGAAACCGAGCCGGACGCACACCGCAGCGACGACCAGTACGGCCAGCGTGCCGACCCAGACCATCCGCGTGGACTTCAACAGAACCTGTCTCCGAAAGCTGCCATTCCCTCGACCCGACGGGCACGCCTGATGCGCATGCCACAACGACAGTTTAACACCGGGTCGACGAGCGGGTAAGGCGGCGCGCCTGGATCACGTCGTCACACCCCTCGACTTGCGCGGCGGTCGGCGAATCACGAACCTCCGATGGTCTGGAGGATGGAGTGAAAGTGACGCCGACCCGGTCCACAATGCCCTTTGCCCGCCGCCTCGTCGGGGTTGCGTCCGTCGCCCTGGCACTGGCGTGCGGCGGCGCGCCTGATAGCGCCGACGCCGACACCGCAGCGCCCGCCATCGTCATCACCGATGACGCGGGGCGGTCGGTTGCGCTGGCACGGCCTGCCGAACGAATCGTCTCGCTGATCCCGGCAATCACGGACATGATCATCGAATTCGGCGCGGCGGACCGCCTGATCGCGCGCACGGACTACGACGCACACCCAGCGCTCGCGCACCTGCCGTCCGCTGGAGGTGGGCTGACCCCGAGCCTGGAGTGGCTGGTCACGCTCCGCCCGGAGCTGGTGCTGTCATGGCCCGATCAGGCGTCACGCTCGGTGGTCGA
>DATMSC010000266.1:0-8955 GCA_035565595.1 Longimicrobiales bacterium
CGCCTGCTCTGTCGTATCGAACACGGCAGCGCGCGGCTCTTTACCCGTTCGGGAAAGGACTGGACGAAGCGGTTCGGCGGCATTGCGCGAGCCGCGGCGGCGCTGCCGGTGGCCAATGCGCTCCTGGACGGCGAGGCGGTCGTGGTGCGACCGGATGGGACGACTGACTTCCAGGCGCTCCAGAACCGGCTCGATGCAGGAGGCGGTGGCGACATCGTGTACTATGCCTTCGACCTGTTGCATCTGGACGACCGGGATTTGAGAGGCGTTCCCCAACTCGCACGCAAAGAGGCGATCGAGGCGCTTCTCGCGTCGGCAGAGCCCGCGAGCGTTGTCGGAAATCGAGGGGCCGGAACGCTACGGTATTCGGTGCACGTCGTCGGTCGGGGTCCCGAGGTATTCGAGCAGGCCTGTGCGCTGGGCGCAGAAGGGATCGTGGCGAAACGCGTGGACGCTCCCTATCGTCAGGGGAGGTCGCGCGACTGGCTCAAGGTGAAGTGCATGGCCGAACAGGAGTTCGTCGTCGTGGGCTGGACGGACCCTCAGGGATCCCGCGCGGGGCTTGGTTCGCTCCTGCTCGGGTATTACGACGACGGTGGCCAGCTTCGCTACGCCGGTCGTGTAGGCACCGGCTTTACGGCGAAGTCGCTGCGGGAGCTTCGACGCGATCTCGGTCGTATTGCCCGGTCGACGCCGCCGGTAACCCCTGCCCCGCGCACTTCCTCCCGCGGCGTCCACTGGACCGAGCCGGAAATGGTGGTTGAAGTCGCGTTCACTGACTGGACGCGGGGCGGGCAGCTACGCCATCCGTCGTTCAAGGGTCGGCGTGAGGACCGCGATCCGCGGGAAGTCCGACGCGAGCAGCCCGTCACCGGCGAGGGGGGCCGCAGCCGGGCAGCGAATGAAACGTCACCGGCCAGCGGTGCGGGCGTCCACGGGCGCCGCGCGCGAAAGCGAGGATCGACTCGAATGCGCCCGGAGCAGCCCCGTCGCCGCCCGGCGGGAGTCATGGTTGCAGGGGTCAGGCTGACCACGCCCGACCGGGTGTATTATCCGGAGCTCGGGGTCACCAAGCGCGAGCTTGCCGATTACTACGAGTCGGTATGGGACGCGATGAAGCCGTACATCGCCGACCGCCCACTCACGATCGTGCGATGCCCCGATGGCCGCGAGGCGGAGTGTTTCTACCAGAAGCACGTCATGCCCGGCTTCCCGAATTCGATCCGCCGTGTGCCCGTCCAGGAGGCCTCACGTACCCGCAACTACTTCGCAATCAGCGACCTGGCGAGCCTCGTGCACCTGGTCCAGATCGGCACGCTGGAATTCCATACGTGGGGTGCCCGGTGGGATCGCCTGGACCGACCCGACGTCCTCGTATTCGATCTGGATCCCGGACCGGGTGTGGAATGGGCAGAAGTCGTCGGAGCTGCACGGGAGGTCCGCGACCGGCTGAGTCGACTGGGGTTGGACACCTTTGCCAGGACCACTGGCGGCAAGGGCATTCATGTCGTGGCGCCGCTCGTCCGGAGGCACGAATGGGACGAAGTGAAGGATTTCGCCCGCGCCGTGGCGTCCGCAATGGCGCGGGATGACCCTTCCCTGTTCACCGACCGGGTGGCGAAGGAGCAGCGGCAGCGTCGAATCTACGTGGACTACCTGAGGAACGCGCGGGGCGCGACCTTCATCGCCGCTTATTCCACGCGCGCGCGCCCGGGCGCTACGGTCGCGGTCCCCGTATCATGGAAGGAGCTGACTCCGCGGCTCGATCCCGCGAGCTTCACCGTCCGCACGGTGCCCGGGATGGTCCGGGAACGGTCACGGGCATGGACGGGCTATGACCGGGTGCGTCAGACGATCACGGCCGACATGAAGAAAGCGGCTGGTCTACGCTGATCAGGTGTCGGAGGTCGTCTCGCTGGACTGCGCCTCCGCCGGCGCCACTTCCGCTGCGGGAGGGGTGGGCGGCGCTTCGGCGAGCACCTGCGCTTCGGCGCGGCGCATCTCGTAGTAGGACCTGTCGGCCGAGCCTTCCGGCATCAGCGCGACCAGGCGCTCATAGATCTCGGCGGCCCCGGCGGCATTGCCGTTCGCCATGCGGAGCCGTGCCACGTGGTCCAGCGCGTCCCAGCGCTCGAAATCGAAACGGGCCTGCTGGGCAATGCGCATGTAGGTGGCCTCGGCCTGGTCGTTCTGACCGAGCGCTTCCTGCGCCGCTGCCAGAAGGAAGGCTGCCGACGCGCCGCGAACTTCGCCCGGGTTCCCGGCCAGCGCCTGAACCACGTTCACCGCGTTCGCCGGCTGGCTGGTTTCGAGATAGAGCGTGCCCAGGAGGAGCCGCGCGTCGTCGGCCGCGCGCGTCCCGCCGAACTGCCCGAGGAACGCCTCCAGGTCACTGATGGCAAGGGAGGTATTGCCGATCGCGACGGTCTGCCGGATCTCGGTCAGGCGAACTTCGGCCGCGGAATTCCGAGCGCTCCGTTGATTCACGAAGAACAGCGACCCGAGGGCGACGGCGACGACCGCCACGGTCCCGATCGTCAGGACCTTCGCGTTCGCTCGTGCCCACGCGGTGATTTCCAGAACGCGCGCGATGAAGGCGTCCTCGCCTTCGACTTCCTGCTTTGCTCGCCGTTTGGTTGCGTGACGCGCCATGATACTCGCCGTTTCCGCCTTGCCATGACGGGACCCACGCGGAAAGCGCGGGCCTGACCGATTCCGTGTCTGCCAAACCTCTAAGAATAGCAGATTTCCGCGCTCCGGTCAATCCGTTCCGGCCGGCGCGGGCGTCGACGCGCGGAACCTTTCGAGCTCCGCGGCAGGGATTTGTCTCACCTCTCCATAGCGGATCGCGCCCGTGCGAGTGTACTGCGGAGTTTCGTACTGGACGGGCATACTGCGGGGGGATGTGGCGAGCGCGAAGGCGATGACAGCGTTTCCCCGGGGTGAGTCGGTCTGGTAGTCGCCGCCGGCGGCAATGGCGACGTACTGAATGCCATTGACCGAATAGGTGACCGGGCCACCGTGCGCACCCGCGCCTGTGCGGAACTGCCAGAGGAGCGTGCCATCGACCGCATCGAAAGCGTCGAGCGTGCCGGTTCCCTGTCCGACAAAAACCAGATCGCCGGCCGTGGCGAGAACCGGACCGACGAGCGGCGCGGCGGTTCGCCGCTGCCACCGGATGCTGCCCGTGCGGACGTCGATGGCGGAGAGGGTCCCCCAGCTCTCGTCATCGGGGCTCAGGCGGGAGGTACCCCCGAGCCACAGTGATCCCGGTTCGCCCCTTGGCTGGGCGGCCGACGCGACGATCATGGGCTGGTGGGTCGCGGGGACGTAGGCCGACCCCGTCCTCGGGGAGTACGCGACCGGTGACCAGCTCGTGCCGCCGTTCGACCCCGGGACGATGCGCACGCCGTCGGAGGCCGGGGGCGCGAAAAGAGCGTCCTGCGGGACGAAGTTCTCTGACCGCAGGACCGGCTCGCCGGTCTCGGCATCGACGACGTACAACCAGCCGGTCTTCCCGGCGTGCCCGACGAAGCGGCGGCCGTCGACGCTGAAGAGGAACGGTGCGCTCCCGGGCGCCAGGTCCCACACGTCGTGCGGCAGGTACTGGAAGTACCACTTCAACACACCACTCACTGCGTCCAGCGCGACGATCGAACCGGTATAGAGATTGTCGCCGGGGCGCACGCGGCCGTTCAACGGGGGCGCCGGGTTACCGACACTGAAGTACAGTGTCTTCCCGACCGGGTCATATGCCGGCGTCATCCAGACCGGCCCGCCTCCACGTCGCCATGCGTCGCTGTACTGCGCGCTGTCCTCCCGTTCCTGGAGGACGTCGCGGTTCAGAGTCGTGCCGTAGGGATCCGCATCGCGCCAGTCGCCCCACCACCCGTTCGGCGCTTCGTCGGGCGCGGGGATCGTATTCCAGACCCATGCACGCTCGCCGGTGTCCGCGGCGTACGCAGCTACGAAACCGCGGATACCGAACTTGCCGCCGCTCACCCCGACGAAGACGCGGCCGTCGTACGCGAGCGGAGCCATGGTAATGCTGTAGCCGTCGTCGGGGTCCGCCACAGTCGTCTCCCAAACGACTTCGCCAGTCCGGCTATCGAGCGCAAACAGCTTCGCGTCGAGCGTGGCGACGTACACGTTCTGACCGTAGACGGCTACACCACGGTTGTTGGGGCCGCAGCAGAGCGAGACCGGCGAAAGATCCGGCGTGAACCGCCAGAGCAGCTCTCCGGTCGTGGCGTCGAGCGCGATGACGCGACTCTCGGCCGTCGTCAGGTACATGACGTTGCCGACCACGATCGGCGTCGTCTGGAACGATTCGGTTACGCCTGTCTGATAGACCCAGACCGGCACGAGCTGGTGGACGTTCTCTCGGTTGACCTGGTCGAGAACCGAGAATCGTTGATTGTTGTACGCGCCGCCGTGAACCGGCCAGCTCTCGTTCGCTGCCTGCAGCGAATCCAGCGCGACACCTTCGACGGCTACAAAGGTCGGAGCGGTCAATTCATTGGTAGGCTGTGCGTTGGACTCCGCCATCTCCTGTCGGTTCGAGCGGCATGCGGAGGTCAGTACCAGGAGCGCCAGCGCGCTTGCAGCCGGAACCGATCCCCACGACTTCACCACCACGCCACCCCTTCCGACGAACCCGCAGATCGATCCATTCGCACAGCCGCCGGTGGGCGCAATTTCAGTGCCGGTCGAGGGTGAGGGCCCGGTGGTGGCGTATGCCTTGCATCCGAGCGCCGGACCGCGAGCGCGGCGAGGGGCGCCTGCGCGTGAAGTGGAGGTGGGTCCATGGGATCGAGAGGCGCGGTACCGCGGCGGGCAGCCGGGCAGCTCAGCGTGCTCACAGCCGTGCTCGCCGTAACCGCCCTCGCCGGATGCGCCGGTCGGTTCCCCGGAGCATGGGAGCAGCCCGGACTCGGGCAATACGAAGGACGCGAAGTCGTAAGGGTGGCCGTCATCGGGCCCCAGCCGTTCGGCGGCGACACTCTGGCGACGATCCTCGAGACCGAACCCACCCACTGCAGCCTCCTCGGCCTCCCGATCTGCATTGGCAGGCTCGGCCGCGAGGAACGACATCTCGAAGTGGACGTCATCCTCGAAGATGCTCGCCGCCTGGAGCTCTTCTTTCGCCGAAGCGGCTTCTTCGACACGCGTGTGGCGCCGGCCGTGGAACCGGTTTCACCCGACGAGGTCGAAGTCGAATTCGTCGTGGCGCTCGGTCCGGAAATCCGTCTGTCCACGCTCGACATCCGCGGTATTGCGGGGATCCTCGACGAGGAGCGGCTCCGGCGACGGCTGCCGATCCAGGCCGGAGACCGGTTCGACCTGGGAGAATTCGCCGCCGCCTCGGACACGATACTGCGCGCCCTGCGGGCCGAGGGCCGCGCCTACGCGGAAGTTCTGCGCAGCTTCGACGTTTCGATCGATGCCGGGCGCGCGGACGCCATGATCGTGGCCGTTCCCGGGCCCGAGGTCGTAGTGGACTCCATCATCGTTCGCGGCGCCGGGGCGCTCGGCAGGCGCGCCACTCTCCGTCAGCTCGCGATCCAGAGCGGCGATCTCCTGCGCCTCGACCGGCTGGTCGAGAGCGAGCGCAACCTCTACGCCCTCGAAATCGTTCAGTTCGCGTCGGTCGACATCGCGCCCGACTCGCTCCAGGTCTCTCCGGGTGACTCGACCACAGCGACGATCCTGGTGAGCGTGAGCGAAGGGCCCGTCCACGTAGTGGACGCGGCCCTCGGATACGGGTCTGTCGAGTGCTTCCGCGCGCGCACACGCTGGATCAGCCGGAGTTTCGGGGGCGGCGCTCGACGGCTGGAGCTGCTCGGGCGGGTCAGCAAGATAGGGATCGGCGATCCACTGGACTTCGGCCTGGGCGGCGTGTGCCGAGCCTATCGGGACGACCCGTTCCGGAACGAGCTGGACTACCGGCTGTCGGCGGAGCTCACCCAACCATGGTTTCTCTCCCCGCGCAACCACCTCACGGCGAGCGCGTGGAGCGAGCAGGTTTCGGAGCCCAACGTGTTCCAGCGCCGGAGCACTGGCGCACGGTTCCTCCTGAACCACCGCCTCGGCGCACGCAACCTCCTGACCGGCTCGCTCCATGGGGAGTACGGCCGCACGATCGCCAATGACGCCGTCTACTGTCTGGCCTTCGTGGTCTGCGATCCTTCGGACATCGGTGAGCTCGCCCGGGACCGCTGGCTGAACACGATCGCGCTGGGTTGGGTCCGCGACCGTTCCAACAACCCGCTCGACCCCACGGACGGCTACACGCACGCGATCTCCGTCACATGGGCCCCGGACTGGATGGGTTCCGACGCCGAATTCGTGCGGTCGACCGGTGAATGGAGCGGCTACGCGCCGATTGGCCGTGAGCGCGTCGCGGCTGCACGGGTTCGCCTGGGCACGTTCTTCGGAACGGCCAGGGTGGACCGGAACGACGAGGAGTTTCTGCCCCCGCAGGAGCGGTTCTACGCGGGAGGTGCGAACAGCGTCCGCGGCTTCGAAACCAACGCCATGGGTCCGGGCGTCTACGTGGCGGAGGAAGGCGAGGCAGACCCGGAAACCGGGACCGTCCTGATCGAGCCGGATCGGATTCGATTCTTTCCCACGGGTGGCACCGCAATCGCCGTCGTCAGCGGCGAGTTTCGCGCTCCGTCGCCTGTGCTCAGGCGCTTCATGACGCTGGCGGTCTTTGTCGATGCAGGAGTTGTGACGGCCGGTCGGATTTCGCGCACCACCAGCGATGAATGGGCGGTGACGCCCGGGCTCGGCGCGCGGTTCCGGACGCCGGTGGGTCCGATCAGGATCGACGTCGCTTACAACCCCTCGCCGCCGCAGCGTGGGCCGCTGTACGTGCCCGGTCCCGAGGGCGAGATGCTGGTGCGCGTGGCAGACGATTTCCGTCCGGAGCGACCATCCCTCCTGCGCCGTTTCCAGGTACATCTCGGAGTCGGGCAGGCGTTCTAGTGACACGAGGTGTCCGACCGCGGCGCATACCTTCTCCAGCGATGATTGCTCTCGCGGTCGCTGTGCTGTCGAGCGCGACGATGGCTTCCGTCGTCGCTAACGGATCCATTGCTCGCCGGGCTCCCCGAGCCGAATTCCAGGTGCCTCCTGTCTCGCCGGTCGGTGGCGCGTCGAGCGCCGATCCGGGCGAACCCGTGCCGGTGCCGCCAGCGGGTCTTTCCACGCCGCCTCCCCCGAACGGGGGAGCGCCGGACCGCGTTCCCGGAACCGAAATCGCAGCATTCCAGCACCGGATCTCCAGGCGGCTCGAAGCCGACCGTCCCCCTGTCGTGCCAGCCGCGTGGGTGCGGCTGCGGGGCGATGATGTCGTCTGGCTCGACCCCGACGGTGATCCGGTGCTCCTCGTAGCCGCCGTCGCCGGCGAGGTGGACGCGCGCGCCCTCGCGGCAGGTGACGTCGTCGCCAGAGACGTGAGTGTGATGAGGCCGCGGCTGACGATCGAGCGCGCACCGGCTGAGCCTGCGCAGTGGACGGTGTCCAGGGCGTACTCTCGCCTTCTCGGCGGTGACGCGGTCTCGGACCCCGCCTCAGCCCCTGACGATGATGACCCGTCGCGGATCCGGATCGAAGGTGTGGAGGTCACCGACGGCGAGGTCGTGATCCGCCACGGGGGCGGCAGCGTAAACATCACGGGCGTGCAGGCGGCAGTGGACCTCGTCGTGGTCGATGACCCGGACTCACCGGAACCGACAGTCGTGGTGAACACGCTCGCCGGGACCGTTGAGGTGCCGGACGAGATCCGGATGGAGTTCACGTTGCGGACGGGCGTATTCACCTTTCCCGACGACAGCCTGACATTCGACGTCGCCCGGATCGAGAGCGGTGGCTCGGTCATCGAATCCGCCGTGGGCAGATGGGCGTTCGATGCACCGGGCCCCGGCGTCGACGCGCGAGCGCGCGCGTCTCCGGTGAGCTTCGCGGATCTCCGTTTCCTGGCGCCCGAGCTGCCCGAGTCCGGCGAAGCTTCCTTTTCGGTCCGGGTGGAGTCGGAACCGGATGGTCGCACGACTTTCGACATCGCCGAAATCGTGGCGGTGTCGGCCGACCCCGTGTCAGAGGTTCGCGGTGCGGCGAGTTTCGCCCTGGGCGGCGGGCGACCTTTCGAAGTCCTTGCCGTCGACCTGCTGCTGGACCCGCTGGCCGTCGAATACATCCAAGCCTTCACGGGCCCCCTGCCCTACGGCGGCTCGGTTTACGGGGCCATCGAGGGGGCGGCAGACGCGGTGGAGATCGACGTCGTCGCGCGACTGACGTCTCCGGATCTCGAAGCGCCCTTCGAGGTGGGCATTTCAGGTACCGTCGGCTACTCGGGCGACGGCCCGATCGTACACGGACTGCGCGCGACGCTGGACGACGTACCCCTCGCGGCACTCCGTCGGCTGGCTCCTGGCCTCGCGCTCCGCGGTACGGTCACGGGGATTGTGCTCCTGAGCGGCCCTCCGGCGCGGTCTCCGCTCGACCTGGACGTCCGCCTCGCCCTCGCCGAAGGCACTGTCGACATCGCGGGCACGCTCGACCTGACCGGGGCCGAGCCGGCGTACGACTTCACCGGCCGGGTCTCGGACATCGTGTTACAGGAGGTCATCGCGACACCCCTGCCTCCGGTGTCCGTTCACGCCGCATTTGCGCTCGCGGGGAGTGGGCTGGACCTGGCAACCGCGAGCGCCACCCTGAGTCTTGACGGGCGTTTCACCGGCTGGCTGGCCGGTCCGGCGGACGCGCTGCAGGCGCGCGTAATGCTCGCCGGCGGAACACTCGCCGTCGAGACTGCGACGGTCTCGCTGTCGACGCTCACGGCGACTGCCAGCGGGACGTGGGGGTTGTTGAATCCGTCGTCCGGTGCGCTGCGTTACACGCTCGCCATTGATGACCTTCGCCCATGGGGTCCGTACCTCCCGCTCGTCG
>DATMSC010000267.1:0-3617 GCA_035565595.1 Longimicrobiales bacterium
ATCTGCCAGAGCAGATGGTGCAGTGCCGAACGGTCCAGTCCCCGGAACCGCTGGGCGCCCCGGCCGGGCGCCTCCGCTGCCCGCGGGGGCTTGGCCGCCTGCGTTTCAGCCATATCTGTTGCTCCTTGCGGAACTCGTTACCGTCGCGTGGCCAGGGGCCGACGGAACCGCGTCGCTCGCGCGCCGGACCTCATCCCCGCCACCTCAGCTTCGCGCGGCGCGTCTCGGCTCGATCTGCACGAGCACGGACGCCGACGCGAGGTTGGACCCGGGCCGGCGGTCCGGGCCCGCCACCTCGGCCGGTGCCGGCAGATCCGCCTCGAGTACCTCGCGGATCTCGCCGACGCCGCCCGCCTGGACTTCGCGGGCCTGGCTCTCGGCGTGGTAGCTCGACCGCACCAGCGGTCCGGACTCCACGTGACTGAACCCGAGCTCGTCCTCGCCGACGCGCTTCCATTCCTGGAACTCGGCCGGCGTGACCCAGCGGGCGATCGGCGCGTGGTGCGGCGACGGCCGCAGGTACTGGCCCAGCGTCAGAATGTCGACGGCCGCCTTGCGCAGGTCGGCCATCGCCCGGGCGATCTCGTCCCGGGTCTCCCCCATGCCGAGGATCATCCCGGATTTGGTCAGCATCCCGGGCGCCATGCTCTTGGCGGCGCCGAGCAGCGAGATGCTGCGCCAGTAGCGGCCGCCCGGCCTCGCCCAGGGGTGCAGCCGCTCCACGGTCTCCAGATTGTGATTCAGGATGTCGGGGCGCGCGTCGACGACAGTCCTGAGCGCGTCCTCGTCACCCTTGAAGTCCGGGATCAGGACCTCCACGGTGCACTGCGGCCGTACTTCACGGCAGCGCCGGATCGTCTCGGCGAAGATCGCGGCGCCGCCGTCGGCCAGGTCGTCGCGGTTGACGCTGGTCACGACGACGTGGTCGAGCTCGAGCGCGGCCACGGCTTCGGCGACGCGGCGAGGCTCATCCAGATCCAGCTCCGTGGGCATGCCGTGCGCGATCGCGCAGTACTTGCACGCCCTCGTGCATACGTCGCCCAGGATGAGGAAGGTAGCGGTACCCGCTTCCCAGCACTCGCCAATGTTCGGACAGCCGGCTTCCTCACATACGGAGTGCAGCCGCTGGTCGCGCATGAGGCGTTTGAGGTGGCGGAATCGATCGCCACCGGGCGAACGGACCTTGAGCCATTCCGGTTTGCGCGCCTTCATCTCCAGGGGCGCGCCTTCCAGGATGGGGATACGCGCCGTGCCCTTCGACTTGACGATGCCCGTGTCCTTGCCTGCCGGCGCGTACCCGGCGACCGGGCTGCTCGCTACCTCCGGGCGCATGCGACTCCTCCCCCCAGACGCCGCGCGGCCGACCGGGACGTGCCGGCGCCGAGCCGCGGCGTTCACCGAAACAGTCGTATGAAGATACAAGCGCCAGGTGCACCGGGCAACGACGCGGGGGGCGGCGTGGGGACTGACCGGAGCCGCTGTCGCGAAGCCTCAACCTGCGTCGGGGCGAAGGACAGCGGTCAGCGCGGCGTCGATCGACGGATACTCGAAGGTGAAGCCGGCCTCCAGCAGGCGACGGGGCACCGCCCGGATCCCGCCCAGGAGGAGCTCCTCCCCCATGCCGCCAGGGAGCAGCCGCAGCAGCCAGGCCGGTAACCGGAATGGCGCCGGGCGTTTCAAAACACGCGCCAGCACACGCGTAAACTCCGCGTTGGTAACGGGTTCCGGTGCCGTAAAATTCACGGGTCCCGAAATGCGGGCGTTGTGCACGATGAATAGCGCCGCTCTGATGACGTCATCCAGCGCGATCCAGCTCAGCCATTGGCGGCCGGTACCGAGCGGGCCGCCGAGGCCGAGGCGGAAAGCCGGGAGCATTGTCGGGAGCACCCCGCCCCGCCGGCTCAGCACCAGCCCGAAGCGCATGTGCACAACGCGGATCCCCGCGTCGCGAGCCGGACTGGCGGCCGCCTCCCAGGCGTGAACGACCTCCGCGAGGAATCCTTCGCCGGGCCCGGCAGATTCGTCGACGGGTTCGTCGGTCCCGCGAATGCCATAATAATGCACGCCGGATGCAACGATGAGCGTCGCGGGCGGGTGCTCGAACCCGACGAGGGCGCGGGCCAGTAGCGCAGTTCCATCCACCCGGCTCTCGCGGATACGCCGCTTGCGCCCCGGCGTCCAGAGTGACGCAATGGTTTCACCGGCCAGGTGGATGACGGCGTCGTGGCCTTCGAGCCCGGCCGCGTCGATGCGACCTGCGGAGGGGTCCCACGATATTTCGCCCGGGTGCGCTGCGGCGCGGCGCACGAGGCGGGTGACCTGGAATCCGCTTTCACTGGCGCGGCGGGCGATCGCGGAGCCGATCAGGCCGCCGGTTCCGGTGATGGCGATCCTGCGCGGCGCCGGTATGGATTCCTGGTGCGCCGACGGCTGGAGCGACTCACCGTTCCGCTGGCTGGCGCCCGGCGTCACGGCGTCACTCCGGTGCGGGAGGCGGATCCGCGATCGCCGGCTCCGATCTGCGTGGCTGCAGCGGCCGGTTCTGGTAGCGGGGGTCGGTGCCGCGGCGGCACTGCTCCTCGTAGCAGTCGACGACGACGGACACCGCCTCCTCGGGTGAATCGGTGACCACGATCAGGTCCAGGTCCTCCGGAAGGATCTTCCCCCCGGCGAGCATCGAGTTCCGCAGCCAGTCGAGGAGCCCCTGCCAGTACCCGGTATTGAAGAGCACCACCGGGAAGTTGCGCACCTTGCGGGTCTGGATGAGCGTGAGCGCCTCGAACAGCTCGTCGAGCGTGCCGAATCCGCCCGGGAAGATGATGAAGCCCTCGGAATATTTCACGAACATCGTCTTCCGGACGAAGAAGTAGTGGAAGTTGATCGGCTTGCGGACGTACACGTTCATCCCCTGCTCGAAGGGGAGCTCGATGTTGCACCCGATCGACTCTCCACCGGCTTCGGCCGCTCCCTTGTTCGCGGCCTCCATGATCCCGGGCCCGCCTCCGGTGATGACCGCGAAACCCGCCTCGGCGAGGAGCCGGCCGGTAAGCTCGGCGGCGCGGTAATCGGGGTGGTCCGGCGGCACGCGCGCGCTGCCGAACACGCTGATGGCCGGATCCACGCCAGCGAGCGTGTCGAAACCCTCGACGAACTCACCCATGATGCGGAAGACCCGCCACGGGTCGGTACTGGTGAAGGCGGCGGCGGGGTGGACGACTTCACGGCGGAATAGCCGCTCGTCCTCCGTGGATCCATGGCGTTCCGGTGTGACCGGCGCCTCCGGCGGCCGTGTATCTTCGTTGGTCTCCATAGTCGTGCCGTTCGCGGCTTCACGCGGATGCCGCTGCAATACTCGTGAAATCCCGGCGGAAACGGGTCGGCCGTGCGCCCCGGGGTCTCGCGGGCGACGCCGTCGCGCACCCGAGTCCTCGCAACCGGTGCAGTGTGGGATGGCGCGCAGCGCCGCCTCACACGGCCCTCCGGCGACCGAGGGACTCCCCCGCCCACCACGCGGCGGTGCGCCGTATCGCTTCGTCGTGGTCTACCCGTCCGGTCCAATCCAGGTCCTGCGTCACCCGGGTCGTGTCGTACGGGATGCCGTCGAGGAGCAGCCGCGC
>DATMSC010000268.1:0-1523 GCA_035565595.1 Longimicrobiales bacterium
ACGACGGTCGCGATCCGCACGCGCCGGCCGACGCAGCCGGAGTTGAGCGTGCGCACGAGCGCGTTCAGCGAGCGTTTCGACGAGTACGGGCTGAGCGACGATTACTCCGGCTACCAGGTGTCCGGCTATCTCGGCGATGCCCTGGACAACGGTGCCTGGTACACCCTCGCCGTGAATCGTCAGGATGCGACCGGACATCCGATGCAGTACTACACCGTATCGGCGGACGGAGACGGCAACTTTCCCGCCCGTGCCGGGGCAGGCATCCCGGTCACGGGAGTGACGTTCGACACGGATCCGCAGGGGCGCCGTCGTGCGGTGTTCGGTGCGAGCGGCGGGGCGATCGACCATACGAAGCAGGACCAGCTGAAGCTGCGAGGCGGCTACGCGTTCTCGGATGTGCTGGCGGCGGAAGCGTTCGTCGCACTGTGGCGTGCCGACACGGTGAATGAAAACCGTACGTTCATGCGCGACGCACAGGGCAGAGCGGTCTGGTCCGGACAGGTCGTCGCGGACGGCACGAGGTTCGAGGTGCCCACCGGCGCGCTCGCGCCGAGCACGCGCGAGGAGCTGCACCTGCAATGGGGTACGACCGTGCGCACGACCCGCGCTCGCGGCTGGAATGCGTCGCTGGTCTATTCCGAGTACGACGTTCGCAAGGACTTCACGCTGCAGGCGAACACCCCGGATCCGTTCGCGGCGCAGGGCGGTCCGGGCACGAACACCGAGCGTGACGGCACGGGCTGGCAGACGTTCGAGCTGCAAGGGGTGTACACGCCGATGCCGGATGACTGGACCGGCGGGGAGCATGCGCTGGCGCTCGGCTACCACCAGAACGAATATCAGCTCGAAAACCCGGTCTACGCGACGCAGGACTGGCGCTCGCGCGCCGGCGCTCCGGTCCAGGACGTGTTCGGACAGACGCGGCTCCAGGCGCTGTACCTGCAGGATCAGTGGCAGTTCGCGGACCAATGGTCGCTGACGCTCGGTGCGCGCTACGAGGATTGGTCCGCGTTCGACGGCGGGCAGCGCGCCGGTGTGCTCGTGCAGGATTATCCGCGGCGGCGCAAGACCGCCTGGTCGCCCAAAGCATCGCTCGCCTACGTGCCCGATGATCTGTGGTCCTGGCGCCTCAGCTTCGGGCGAGGCGTGCGCTTTCCGACCGTCGCCGAGCTGTTCCAGGGGACGGTGAACGTCACCTCGATCACGGTCAACGACCCGAATTTGAAACCGGAAGTCTCGGATTCGCTCGACCTGACCGTCGAGCGCGCGCTGCCGTGGGGCAGGGCGCGAGTGTCGGTGTTCCAGGACGACGTGCGCGACAGCATCTTCGGCCAGACGAACATCACCGTGACGCCGCGGGTGACGAACGTGCAGAACGTCGACCGCGTGCGCACGCGCGGCGCGGAAGCTGCATTCACCCTCG
Source organism: Longimicrobiales bacterium (assembly GCA_035565595.1). Lineage (GTDB taxonomy): Bacteria > Gemmatimonadota > Gemmatimonadetes > Longimicrobiales > RSA9 > DATMSC01. Next base: position 1,427 of record DATMSC010000268.1, read on the forward strand.
CCGGGCTGGGCATCGAGGCGCTGAGTGTCGAAGGCAGCGTGGCCTATGCCCGTGCACGCATTTTGCGCAACGACAATTTCCCCGTCTCGGTCGGCAA
>DATMSC010000269.1:0-10288 GCA_035565595.1 Longimicrobiales bacterium
CTCGAAGCCGACCAGCGCGGCGTTGGCGAGCTCGGTGAGTGTGGCCGGGTAGTCATCGTCGCCCGGGGCGGTCCTGTTCAGGCGGTCGTCGAAATCCGTGAGCCGGCGCAGCGCGGCCCGCGCGTCCGCCAGCGCTGCGTCGCTGAAGTTTAGCTCTTTGCGGTAATGTGCCGAGAGGAGCAGGAATCGGACGTCGGCGGGCGAATGTCCGGCCCGGAGGAGCTCCGCCAGGGTGACGGCCCCCGCCGCGGACTTGGACATCTTCTCGGCGTTGATCAGCAGGTGCTTGGTGTGCAGCCAGTAGCGGGCGAAGGGCTTCCCGGTGGCTCCTTCAGACTGCGCGATCTCGTCCTCGTGGTGCGGGAATACGAGGTCCTCGCCACCGGCGTGTATGTCGAACGACTCGCCGAGCTCGGCCATGCTCATGGCGGAGCATTCGAGGTGCCATCCCGGCCGCCCCTCGCCCCAGGGCGACGGCCATGCCGCGCCGACCTGGCGGTCTTCTTCCTTCGCGGGTTTCCACAGGGCGAAGTCGCGCGCGTCTTCCTTTCCGTACCTGTCGGAGGCCACGCGTTCTCCAGTGCGGACCTGGTCGAGCGGTATGCGCGACAGCTTGCCGTAGTCGGGGAAGCTAGAGATGTCGTAGAATACGGAACCGTCGACCAGATAAGCGTGGCCGCGGTCGAGCAGTTTCTGAACCAGCTCGATCATGTGATCGATGTGCCGGGTCGCCCTCGGCATGGCGGCAGGAGGGAGGATTCCCAGCGTTCTCAGCTCTTCCTGAAAGCCCTGGATGTGTGGCGCCGTAAATTCGTCGATCGTCGTGCCGGCCTGCAGCGACTTCTCGATGATGCGGTCGTCCACGTCCGTGATGTTCATGACGAACTTCACGTCGAAACCCTTCCAGCGCAGGTAGCGGTGGAGGAGGTCGTTGAAGAGGAACGTGCGATAGTTGCCGATGTGCGGTGCCTGGTACACGGTCGGTCCGCATGCGTAGACGCGGACGTATCCGGGCTCGAGCGGAGTGAATGGCTCCAGTCGTCGAGTCAGCGTGTTGTAGAAGCGGAGCGCCATGTGGGGGTTTCCGGGTCAGGGTCTGAAATCCGTTCGTGACAGGCCGCGGCGGTCGTTCCGATTGGCATGATCACGTGTCTGGCGAACATGCATGGTCGGGGCAGTGCGCCATGACGGCGCCGGGGCGAATGGAATATGCTACAACGCCCCGCAAGAGTGCTCGCGCCACCCGCGGCGGCCGGAGCACGCCGGCCGGATATTCTGTCACGGAATTGCCAAAGGGCGAAGGCGTCACTGGAGGAGCCGGATGAACGTAACGCGCCACTCGTCGGCCTCGCGCACCAGCTCGACGAAAACGGTCCGGCGTTCGACGTCGGTCGTGTCTCTGGGTCGGGTGACCCACGTCAACTCACCTGCGGCACGGGCGGGTGCACCGCCGACGATACGGCCTTCGGCTTCGAGCGTGACGGTCTCGCGATTTTCGATCACGCCCCGCAGGACGGCAGTCGCCTGCCTCTGGACCAGCGGACCGACCGTTTCGCCGGTGACGTCGAGGGAAACCCCGGCGCGGGCGGCGAGAGCAACGATCGCGGCGGCGTCGCCACGCGACCAGGCTGAGACGAGCGCCTCCAGGACCGCGTCGAGCTGGCGCTGCTCTGTCTGCGCGTTGGCGACGGGCGCGAACGAGGCCAGGAGCAGCAGCACTGCCGAAGCAGCCAGGGTACGAGGGGTCATCGTACGGAACCGGATACCTGATTCAGGTCACGCAGGATGTCGTCGACGACGCCGACAGGGTCCTCAGCCTTGATGACCGGGCGACCGACGACAATGTAATCGGCGCCGGCGCTGGCAGCCTCCGCGGGAGTGGCAGGCCGCGCGTGGTCTTCATGGGCTGCGCCGGGTGGCCGGATTCCCGGTGTGACGACGAGGAATTCGGCGCCATGCCGTCGCTTGAGCGCCTCCGCCTCCTGCGCGGAGGCCACAACGCCGTGGGCGCCGCTGTCGGCGGCGAGTCCGGCGAGACGCGCGACCTCCTCCCGCAGCGACCTGAGCTCCTTGGCCCAGACCTCCTCGACGCCCGCCGCGCTCAGCGAAGTCAGGATCGTAACTGCGAGAAGGCGCGGCCCATCGTCACCGACTGCCTGCCGCGCTGCCCGCAGCATGGCAGAACCGCCGGCTGTGTGAAGCGTCAGGAGGTCGACGCCGGCCTTCGCCGCGGCTTCCACCGAGCGGGCCACAGTATTCGGGATGTCGTGGAATTTCAAATCGAGGAAGATCCGCTTCCCGCGATCCCTGAGCTCTGCGAGGATACCGGGTCCGTCGTGGGTGAAGAGCGGCGCGCCGATCTTGTAGAAATCGACGCGATCGCCGAGCCGATCCACCAGCGCGAGCGCGTTTGCGGTCGTGGGTACATCGAGAGCGACGATCAACGTTGCCATGAAGAACCTCGAGCGTCAGTTGGCCCGGGCGGCGCCCACCAGCTCACGGATGTGCGTGACACCGTGTCGCTGGCCGTACTGCCCGAGCTGAGTCAATACACGTTGCGCGGCGCGAGGGTCCGCAAAGCTGGCCGTGCCGATCTGCACGAGCGACGCGCCGGCGAGAATGTACTGGAGAGCGTCGTCCCCGGAACGGATCCCGCCGGCACCCACGATGGGCACCTCGACGCGCGCACGGGCCTGCCAAACCGCGTGGACGCCCATCGGAAGAATGGCGGGCCCGCTCACGCCACCTGTGCCCGCGCCCAGGACCGGGCGCCGACGCCGCGTGTCGATGATCATTCCCGGGAAGGTGTTGATCAGCGTGAGCCCGTCGGCGCCCTCACTGACGGCCACCTCGGCCATGTGTCCAATGTCCGGAACATTGGGCGCGAGTTTTACGAGGAGAGGCCGACGGGTCGCTGCGCGCGCCGTCCTGACGACTTCCGCCAGGAGGTCGGGCCGCGACGAGAACGCCGCGCCTCCCTCCTTCACGTTCGGACACGAAACGTTGAGCTCGTAACCGAGGAAACCGGCGTCTCCGTCGATACTCCGAATGAGTCCGGCAAACTCATCGACGGTTTTTCCGGCGACATTCACGAACACCCTGGCCCGGCGCAGGTGCGTGGCGAGCCAGGGTAGTTTTTCGGCGCGGAACCGCGCGAGCCCGACGTTGGCGAGACCGACCGAATTGATCATGCCGGCATCGAACTCCGCAACGCGGGGAGCCGGGTTCCCCGGGCGAGGTTCGGTGGTCAGCGCCTTGGTGACCACCCCGCCGAGCGCCTCGAGGTCGAGGACGTCTGCCAGTTCCTCCCCGTAGCCGCACGTACCGCTGGCGAGCAGAACCGGGTTCTGGAACTCAGTCCCGAAAAGGGATTGCGCGAGATTCACGGTGAAACCGTTCCGGGACCGACCATTCCGGGCAAATCAGAGCGTCGAACCCTCGGGCCACGCGGGTGCAGGAGCGCCGTACCGCGCTTCATCACGACCCCTCCGCTTCCCAGAAGTATTCGTGCGAGTCGAAGAACGAATCGATGGCGTCCGCGAGGCCGCGGCCGAGCTCCTGCTGGAAGGATGGCGAGCTCAGCAGTTCCTCCTCGAGAGGATTGGACATGAACGCCATTTCGACGAGCACGGCGGGCATCAGGGCACCGACCAGCACGATGAAACCGGCCTGCTTGACGCCGCGGTTCGCGCCGGGGTGGAAAAATCCGAGCTGTCGCTGAATGGCCTCGGCAAGGTCATTGGACGCCCGTAGATAGAAATCGTTCCGCAGTTCCTGGAGAATGAACTGCAGATCGGGCGGTCGGGATGTTGCCGCGGGTCCTTCGAACGCGACGGCAGCGTTCTCCATCTCGGCGACGCGACGTTCGTCCTCCGTCCGTGCTTCGGACAGGAAGAAGGTCTCGAAGCCACGGGCGGAGGATGGGCCGGAGTTGGCGTGGAGCGAAACGAACAGCGCCGCGGGCCGCCCGGCGCGCCACTCGTTGGCCAGGCGGGGTCTGTCTGCCAGCGCGATCAGCGTGTCGGTCGTGCGCGTCAGGTGCACCTCGTAGCCGCGGTCGCGCAGCTCCTCCGCCAGGCGCAGACTCACGGCGAGCGTGACGTTCTTCTCCGGAGTGCCGCCCGCTCCGATCTTGCCGGGGTCCACGCCACCATGCCCCGGATCGATCACGACGATGCGGTGCAGCCGGCTCGTCGGCGCGCCGGCCGCCTGCACTGTCTGCGGAGCGGGCTGCACCGCGAACCCGAGCTGTCCGTCCGAGAAGGTGAAGCGTTCTGGGTACGCGGTCGGCAGCCACTCGCTGAAGAACTGGTGGGGCAGGTACAGTCGCCCGGCGTCGACGTACGCGGGTTGGACCATCTGGAAGACGGAGCCGCGCACGCGGAAGTACGGCGAGAGCACTTCGAACCGGAGCGTGTCCCCTTCGACGACCACGATCGCGCCCGTCGTGCTCGCCGAAATGAAGACACCGGCGGGCTCGAGGATCGATGCCGGATATCCGGCGTGCGCCCGGTGCACGGATGGCGCCACGATCCTTACCTCGCCACCGGCATTGACCTGGAGAGGCGGCGCCTGGGCGAGCAGATGACCCGGCAGAGCCAGGACCATCAGGGTGAAGGCGAATATTCGGACTATCACTACCGGCTCCGGAACTCGCGCTCCAGTTCCCGCCGTACCGCGCGCTCCTTCAGCGCTTCCCGCTTGTCGTGCATCTTCTTACCGCGCGCGACGGCAAGCGTGACCTTGGCGAGGCCTCGCCGGAAGTACATGTCCAGCGGTACGAGCGTCAGCCCCTTTTCGCCGACCGCGCCGATCAATCGCCGGATCTCGTGTCGGTGCAGCAGGAGTTTCCGCGGTCGGGTCGGGTCCACGTTCCAGCGGCTGGCCGGATCGTAGGGGCTGATGTGAACGCCGTGCAACCACACCTCGCCGTTCTCCACCCGGGCGAAGGATTCCGCGAGACTGACGCGACCATCCCGAACCGATTTGACTTCCGGTCCCGTCAACACGATTCCGGCCTCGAAAGTATCGAGAACATGGTACTCGTGCAGCGCCTTGCGGTTGCGGGCGACGACCTTTCGCCCCTCGGATCTGTCCATGGCCGGATAATGTAGCTCTGCCGACCGGGGGTGAACAATGCCCGAATCCGCCACCAGTCGGCCCGAAATCAACAGTCCGGGTCAGTAGATGAGGACCAGCGTTCCCGGGTCGACCATGTGGTAGAGGATGCGGGCGTCCTCGTCGGTGAGGCGGATGCACCCGTGTGACACGCGGCGCTCCTCGGGGTCCGGATTCAGCACCAGATCCGGGCGGTCGGTGCCATGGAGCGCGAGCTCGTACCCGATGAAGAGCGCGGTGTTGCCAAGCATGCCGCGCTGCCGCCGTTCCGGGGCGTGGAGCGGCGGAACGGGCAGCCCCTCCCGCAAATACGCCCATTCCGGCTTGACCCAGACGGGATCGATTTCCTCGCGCTGGATCCTGAAAACGCCGCGCGGCGTATCGAACTGCCACGACCGACCTGCCGCTTCGAGCGTGAAACCACCACCGGTGGCGACAGGAGCCGACCATATCACGCGCGTGCCTTCCATGAGATACAGCCGATTCTCGACCAGCGGAATCACGATGTAGCGCTCGGCATCCAGCGGTGCGCGCGTGAACCGCTCCTCACCAAGCCCGGTCTCGAAGGCCAGCGCGGCGTAGGCGGCCGGCTGCGCGGCCGAGATCGTTGACGGAGCAACGACGATCGCTGCCAGGGATGCCAGGAGCAACGCGGCGCGCCGGATCAGGCGAGGCGCTCCCGCTGCCGCTTCCGCACGCGATGCAGCATGGCGACCTGGGCAACCTCGCCGCCGAGCACGAAGGCAACAGCCGAATAGTAGATCCAGAATATCAGGATGATCAGCGTGGCGACGTACCCGCCGTACATCGAGGTGAAGCTCGCCAGGTTTGCGATGTACCAACTGAACGCCTGCTTCATGATCTCGAAGAGAACGGCGGTGACGCTCGCGGCGATGAACGCGATGCGCCACGGCACCCTGTGGGCCGGAAGGTAGCGGTAGATGAGGAGGAACATCGCCCATATCGAAAGGAACGCGGCGAAGGTGCCGTAGAGCACGCGCGGATCCGTCCAGCCGCCAGGCCGGATGCCCAGCATGCCAACGCCGAAGCGGGCGACGACTTCCGCGACGGCCGTGAGCCCGACGTTGAGGGCAAGCAATGTGCCGGCCGCCAGGACCATCTTCATGTCGAAAAGCTTCCCGGCTATGAAGCCCCTGCGGTCACGGACGTCGAAGATCTCACTGAGTACGGTGCGGAGCGTCCCGATCAACCGGGTTGCGACCCACACGAGGAAGATGGTGCCCACACTGAGCAGACCCGTGCTCTGGGCAATGATGCTGGAGAGCAGGTCTGCAATGGCCTGCTCGAACTCGGGGCTCACCGGCGGTATGGCTTGCGAGAGATATTCGAGTACGACTTCGGTGGGGTCGGCCTGGCGCACGCGCAGGATGGTGCCGGCGATACCGATGGCGGCGAACACCAGCGGAACGAACGCCACGATGACGTTGAACGCAATGGCGCCGGCGAGGAAGAAGATGTTGTCCTCGTCGGCCTTGCGGACGACGTGCCCCGCAAAATCACGGACGCCGGCGAGGGCTCCGCGCAGGCGGCCGCCGGCGAGCCGGCGCGGCGCCCCCGGCGGCCCGGCCGTCGTTGCGCCCGGAGCAGCGGATGCGGCCACGCCCGCCGACGCGTTCGGCGCCTCGCCGGGCTCGGAAACCGTCACGCCGCGAGCAGCTCAATCGGGGTTGGATTCGCTGCCCTGGCTCGGTCCATCGGACTTCGATCCATGCGCGACAGCATCGGCCGCCGCGTGCAGGCCGGCCTTGGCGTCGCGGATCCTTGCCTCCATTTCGGCGCGGGTCTGACGAGCGGCGGCACGTCCGGCATCGAGGGCTTCGCGCGCCGACTCGACACGTTCGTCGATCTGGCGGCGGACCTCCTCCATAGCCTCCCCGAACCGCTCCTGCATCTGCCTGATGGTATCCTCGGCCGTGTCACGCACTCGCCTGACGCCTTCGCGGATCTCCTGCCGGGTCTCTTTCCCCGAGCGCGGGGCGAGGAGCAGCGCCGCAACGGCGCCGAGGATCGCGCCGCCCAGAAATGCCGAAACACCACCGTTTCGGCGCTCGATCACCACGTACCTGACGTCGTCCTGATCCTTCATCGGATTCTCCCGTGGTAGTGCCGGCGGGCGACGGTGCCTCGCCGGTCTGGTCAACGGCTGGCGACGACGGGCTCATCCACGTCGAGGAAGCCGCGCAGCCTGCGACGCAGCTCCTGTTCGTCGAGGCCGAGGATTCTCGCGGTCCTCGCGTGGTCGCCGCCCGTGAACGCGAAGGTCTTGAGCGTGATCAGCCGTTCGCTCTCCTCCAGCGTTGTGGTCCCGATCGGGATTCTCACCTCCTGCTCATTGAGCGAGAGCTGCCGCGGCTGGAGATCCCTGACGCCGATACGGTCGCCCCTGGCCAGGATCACGGCGCGTTCGACAGCATTCTTCAGCTCCCGCACGTTCCCCGGCCAGTCGTAGGTCTCGAGGAACTCCATGGCGCCCTCGTCGAACCCCTGAATGTCGCGCTCCTGATCGGAGGCGAAGCGGTGCAGGAACTCCTCGGCGAGCAGGCGGATGTCGCCGGTGCGTTCGCGGAGCGGCGGGAGCGTGATCGGCACCACGGCGATGCGGTGGTACAGGTCCTCGCGGAGCTTGCCGTCGCGGAGCGCCGCACTGACGTCCTTGTTGGTGGCGGCGATCACGCGGATGTCGACCTCGATCTCGCGCTTCCCTCCGAGCCGGCGGAATGATCGCTGTTCGATGGCGCGAAGGAACTTGACCTGGATGTCGGGTTCCATTTCCGCCACTTCATCCAGGAATAGGGTGCCGCCGTTCGCCAGCTCGAAACAGCCGGCCTTCTCGGCAATGGCACCGGTGAACGCCCCCTTCTCGTGGCCGAAGAGCTCGTTTTCCAGGATCTCGCGTGGGAACGCACCGCAGTTGATGGCGATGAAGGGCCCCTTCTTCCTGCCGGACTTCTGATGGATCGCTCGTGCAACGAGCTCCTTGCCGGTCCCGCTCTCGCCAATGATGAGGACGCTCGCGGTCGTCGGTGCGACGGCTTCGATCAGGTCGTAGACCGCACGCATTTCGTCCGACTGGCCGAGCATGTCCCCGAAGCGGGTGAGACTTTCCAGCCGCCGGCGAAGCTGCTGGTTGGCGGTGCGGACGTTGTACTTGTCGAGCGCTCTGGGTATGAGCGCCTTGAGCCTGTCGAGATCGAGCGGCTTCGTGAGGTAGTCGTACGCGCCGTGGCGCATGGCCTCGACTGCCGAGGCGACGGTCGCAGCACCGGTAATGAAGATGATCTCGCTGTCCACGCCCTTTTCACGCATGCGGGCGAAGAGCTCGAGGCCATCCATTCCGGGCATCTTCAGGTCGGCCAGAACGAGGCCGAAGTCGTTGTCCTGGATCTTCTGCCAGGCCTCCAATCCGTCGACCGCGGTTTCGGCGAGGTAGCCCTCCTCGGAAAGGAGCATCTGGAGGCCTTCTGCAACGTGGCGCTCGTCGTCGGCGATGAGGAGCTTCGGAGGGTGCATTACAAGCCCCACGGTTCAGCCCTGCGCCGCCAGAGCAGCGCGGGGACATGGAAGCGGATATTAGCTTTGGCCGCGAGAACGGGTCAAGCCGGATCGGCTCTGCGGAGCGCGATCCGGACCGTGGCTCCGGAACCGCCGGATCCGGGGTCGAGCAGATCGAGGCGACCGCCATCGGCTTCGAGGAGGTATCGTGCGACGGCAGTCCCGAGACCGGTGCCTCCTGGCCTCGTGGAGTAACCGGGGACGCCGAAATTGGCGGCCGCCTCGGCGGCGAAGCCGGGCCCCGAGTCGCGGATGTCGAGCAGGATCTCGTCGCCCGAGCCCTGGAGCTCGACCTCGAGCCGACCCGTTCGGTGGCGCATGGCTTCGAACGCATTGGCGACCACGTTGAGGACCGCCTGCTCGAACGCTTGCGGGGCGATCCGCGCGTAGGCGGGGGTCCCTTCGAGGTGGATGTTCCAGGCCACGCTGACGCGACCCGGGCGCGCCCAGGCCTCGACCAGCGGCCTGAGCTCGTCGAGCGCGGATTCGACAGCAACCGTCACGTCCCCGGCAGGCGGCCGCATGAGCCGGATCAGCCCGCCGATCAGGTTGTGGACGCGGCCGACCTCGTTCTCGACGAGGTCGATCCGCTGCAACACGGCGTCGCTGGCGCCGGCGATTGCGCGTCGACGCGCCAGCTCGAGGTTGATGACCATCGCGTGCAGCGGATTCTTGATCTCGTGCGCGAGGTCTTCGGCCATGCGCGAAAGCAGGTCGAATCGATTGCCCCGCACGTGAAGCGCAGTGATCGGCAGCGTACTGATTTCCATGCGGGTCCTCGAGTCCGGAGTCACCCTGCGTCGGACCAGAAGCCGGAATCGCGTTACGCAGATTCCGTTCCTCCGGACATATTCTGACGCGGGGGCCGGCGACGGAGCGTGCACCGACATCGACACCCCGGCCCGGCGGACGCCGGGTTGGCGACACCTCCGGTCAGTCGTTGACCCAGCGCGGATCGGGCTCGGCGAGCTCCGGCGGCTCGTAGCCCCGGCGACCCATGAGGCCGTAGGTCAGGACCTTGCCCAATTCGACGCCCGGCTGATCGAGCGGATCCACGTCGTAGAAACCACCCGCATAGACTGTGGCGATCTGGAGAAGCATGAAGAGCTGGCCGAGCGCGTGCGCGTCGACGCGCGGCAGCTCGAGCGTCATGTTCATGCGTTGATGGTGGGCGAGGGCGGCGGCGGTGGCGCGGCGCTCGGCGTCCAGCAGCTCCCCGAGCGTGCGGCCGCCGAGATAACCGACAGCGTCGAGCTGCCCGTAGATGCGGGGGATCTCGATGTCCTGCCCGTGCTCCGTGACGGCCAGGAAGGTAACCGTCTTGTCGAACGGGCCTTCGACGTAGAGCTGGACCTGAGAGTGCTGATCGGTGACGCCCAGCGCCTTGACCGGCGTGGGACCGCGGTGCACCACCTCGCCCTGCCGGTCGAGCCGCTTTCCGAGTGATTCCGCCCAAAGTTGCCGGAACCAGTCGGCGACGGGATAGAGCCGGTCGCTGTACGCCATCATGACGTGGATCGGGGCGCCGGCACCGGTGTCGGCGAGGTACTGGAGCGCGGCGAAGAGTGCGGCGGGGTTGCTGTCCAGCTCGGTCGAC
>DATMSC010000270.1:0-1944 GCA_035565595.1 Longimicrobiales bacterium
GGGGTTGAGGAGGACATTGGACTCGGAGGGGACGATCGCCGAGGGCACCGCCAGCGCCACGCTGCGTTGCTCGACAGCCCAGGTATCGCCGTATCGACGGCTCTGACGACGCAGGGGATCGGCGAGCCAGTCGTCCGGTACCTCTTCGAGACGCTCGACGAGCCCATCGGGAACGTCCAGACGATACGCGATCAGATTGTTCGGGAGATCGTCCGATTCGAGGTGTACCAGGATTTCGAGAACGGCCAGCGAGAGGTGTTCCGACGCATAGACCATCGGTACGCCGGGGGAATTCCAGCGTCCGCCCCGTTTACGAGCCCCCTCGCCAGTGAGCGGCGGGTAGAGCGAGGTGGCAAGCCGCCACGCTATCACGTGTAGACGCCGTAGGCGATGCGGTCGAGGACCGCGACGACGAGATCGCTGCCGTTGCTCGTACGAAGGAACTCGATCGGCGCCTTACCCTCCAACGCCCTGTTCGGACGACGCATCCACCGGTTCGCCTTCTCTCTGTCCCCGAAAACCTCGTGCGCACGGGCGTATACTCGCGCCGCGCGGACTATCCGGTCCGACTGGTCCGCCGAGAGACGTCCCCTTTTGCGCGCGTGGGAGAGCGTGCGTCGAGGAATGACCTGGTCGAGATCCGCCTCGGTCAGGTCACCCAGCTCGAGGAGCTTGTCCACCGCCCGCACCGGCAGCCCCTCTTCGATCTTTTCGACGAATTCGATCTCCGAATGGACCTCGGTGCCGAAGATCTCCGGGCCACCGAATTCGTCGATCGCCTGTCCGACGCCCATGCGTCACCTCCTGTATGGCATCTTGCCAATGATAGCAGGTAACGTGCCGGACGGGCAAGGGGCTGACAAGCATGTGGGGGAGAATGAGGAAGTGGATCTACGGAGTGGAAACGATTAGGACTGCGGCGCTGCTGTACATCCTGCTGTCAGGGATGTACAGAGCCCCTCGACACGCGGAGCGCCGAGGGGCCGTAAGCTGTTGAAGCATATAGGCGGAGGCGGAGGGACTCGAACCCCCAAGGGCTTGCGCCCGCCGCATTTCGAGTGCGGTGCCTTACCAGTTAGGACTACGCCTCCGGGAATCTTTCAGAATATTCAATTTACAAAGAATCTGGCGCTCCGGCAACCCCTGAGCGGGGCGCTTCGGATGTTGGGGAACCGCGCTGCCGCGTCCCCAACCGAAACGATCTCGTCCCGTTTCTGCCGCGCCAGGATGTGAGCCACATCAGGCGACGAGATCGATAGAGGTGACGACGACGGGCGCCGACCCGCGACGAAGTTTGCCCGACCCCGTCGTCGTCATGACTCACTATTCCCTCGAGCCCCTCCCGTTATCCACTCCTTCCAGAGCGCCTGGACCGCTTCGAAGTCTTCCGGTAGCCCGGGGAGCCCGGCCAGCGGGAGTAGGTCGTCCGGGGCGGCCAGGAGACGTCGTACGAGCTCGGTGGTAGCTTCGGTGCCGCCGTGCTCGTGGATGAAGGCGAGGACGGCGATCGACTGGGGGTAGAAGGCCCAGAGGTCGAAATCGGCGGGGCGCGCGGTGCCGTCCCGGGTGACGTACCCCGCGGTGCGACCCGCGGCGGGGTGCGGCCGGGTCAGGATCGAACGCAGATCGCGATACTCGTCGGGGAGCTCACGCGCCTGCTCGATCCGGCGCCGACGGCTCTCTGGCGGCTCCGCCCAGATCGCTACCGCCTCGTCCAACCAATCGGGGAGAGGGGTGCCGTAGCCGTCGCCGGGATCGGTCCGGTCGTCGCGGAAGAACTGTACCGCGAGGAGTAGGTGCGCGATCTCGTGCGGGAGCACCTCGCGCCACTGCTTCTCGACATGCATCTCCGCGACGATCGGGTCCACCCTTCGCGGCGTCATCGCCTCGCCCGTCGGCCAGAAGATCGCGGCCTCGCCTCGCAGGAGCCCCATCCGATAGTGC
>DATMSC010000271.1:0-6708 GCA_035565595.1 Longimicrobiales bacterium
TACGACCAGGTCCCCGGCCTCAGTCTGGCCGGGCTCCCCTTTCCCCGCCGGGATCTGCTCAGGCCAGGATCGTACGTGACGACGCACGTCTTCGAGGCGACCCGCGGCTGCGTCCACCGCTGCGAGTTCTGCGTCGTGCCATCGGCATGGGGTACGAAGCCGTACCAGAAGCCGGTCGAGGAGGTCGTCGCCGACATCCGCCAGCACTGGGCCCGAAAGATCATCTTCATCGACCTGAACCTGATCTCCGACCGGGACTACGCCACGCGCCTGTTCGAGGCGCTGATTCCCCTCCGGGTCCGCTGGTTCGGCCTCTCGACCACACTCATCGCCAGAGACCCCGAGCTGCTGGCGCTCGCCGCACGGAGTGGGTGCACCGGGCTCCTCATCGGCTTCGAGTCGATCGTAAGGGGGAGCCTCCGGGAGTCGCGGAAGGGGTTCAACTCGCCGGACGCGTACGCGGACATCGTCGCACGCCTCCACCGCCACGGCATCACCGTGATGGGGTGCTTCACCTTCGGGATGGAGCACGACACGCCTGACGTATTCCTGGCAACGGCGCGCTTCGCCATCGAGGCCGGGATCGACCTCCCCCGGTTTGCCATCGTGACGCCGTTCCCGGGCACGGCGCTATTCCGTCGCCTCGAGGCGGAAGGCCGGATTCTGACCCGCGACTGGAGCCTGTACGACGGGCAGCACGTGGTCTTCCAGCCGGCGCAGATGAGCGTGGAAGAGCTACGGACCGGACACCAGCAAGCGTGGAGACACGCGTATTCATTCCGCTCCATGGCGAAGCGGCTCATGCGCTCGCGCCTCCAGATCCCGACCTGGATCGCGGCCAACCTCGGGTACCGGTATTACGGGTACCGCCTCGACCGCTTTTATACGTGCGACTGGTTCATCGGCCAGACGCCTGCTTCAGCGAACAGGCCGCCTCAGCGCCGCGGCCTGGTAACGCTCGAGGCGGGGAGCGCGCGGGAGGCGTCGTGAGGCTCACCATCGTCCACCCGTGCATCGGCAGGCGGGTGGGTCAGCCATACATCCGCGCCTGGGAAATGCAGCCCCTCCCGGCAGCGACCATCGCCGGGCTGACGCCTCGCGACGTCGAAATCGAGTTCTACGACGACCGCCTCGAGCCGATCCCGTTCGACAGACCGACGGACCTGGTCGCCATGAGCGTCGAGACGTACACGGCAAAGCGCGCGTACCAGATCGCGAGCGAATACCGCCGACGGGGCGTTCCCGTCGTCATGGGCGGGTTCCACCCGACGCTCTGCCCGGAAGAGGTCTCGCAATACGCGGAAGCGGTCGTGATCGGAGAGGCGGAAGGGGTGTGGGAGCGGGTGCTGGCGGACGCTGAGCGGGGCACGCTCCAGCCCTATTACGAGGCGCCGGCCCGGCCATCGTTGCACGGCCTCCGGCCCGACCGCTCGATCTTCGCGGGCAAGCGCTACCTCCCGATCAACCTGGTCGAAGCCGGCCGCGGCTGCCATTTCAAGTGCGACTTCTGCGCCGTGCAGACCGTCTTCAAGCACACGCAGACTCGCCGCCCGACAGACGAGATCCTGGCCGAGATCGAGCGTCTTCCGCGCCGGTCGCTCATCTTCTTCGTGGACGACAACATCACGTCCAACATGAAGCAGGCCAGGGAGTTCTTCCGGGCGCTGATCCCTCTCCGCATCCGCTGGGTCAGCCAGGCCAGCATCAACGCGGCGCACGACGAGGAGTTCCTCGAGCTGCTCGTAGCGAGCGGCTGCCAGGGCGTGCTGATCGGGTTCGAATCCCTGAACCCGGAGAACCTGCGCAACATGAACAAGGGGTTCAATCTGGCACGCGGCGGTTTCGAACGTGCGCTCGCCAACCTGCGCAGATACAGGATCAGGCTCTACATCACCTTCATCTTCGGTTACGACCAGGACACCGAATCCAGCTTCGACGAGACGGTCCGGTTCGCGCTCGAGCACAGGTTCTACATAGCAGCGTTCAACCACCTGACGCCCTTTCCGGGCACACCGCTCTACGGAGCGCTCGAGGCGCAGGGGCGGCTCCTCTACGACCGCTGGTGGCTGGACGGCCGATACCGTTACAACATGATCCCCTTCCGTCCGGCGCGGATCACGCCGGAACGTCTGCAGGAGGGTTGCGTCGAGGCGCGTCGGAAATTCTACGCGCTGCGGAGCATCGCCAGGCGAGGACTGGACGCGGTGAACCGCAGCGACTTCCGGATGTGGCTCCAGTTCTACGCCATCAACGCGCTTTTTCGCCGCGAGGTGAGCCAGCGGGACTACTATCCCCTGGGTGACGAAGGGTGGACGGGCGAGCTGATCCATGCCCGTGCGACGCCAGCGCCGCGTCCGGCCGCATCGTCTCTGGCTGCCGAACCGGTGCTCCGGGCGCACGGCACATGAGCACGTCTCCGGCCATGGCGCCACCTGCCGTGGTGGCACGCGAGGCTGGCGTTTCGGGCGCCCGCGCTCGCCGCGGCGATATTGGTGTCGGTCTGCGCTTCGCGCTCGCCCGCCCCGACGACGACGCCGCGCTCCGCCAGCTCCTGCGCGAAGGTGAGATGCCTGGGGCGATCCGCCTCTCCTTCGAACGGGAGCCATCGTACTTTCGCGCGGCTGCGCTCGAAGGACCCATCCACCAGACGGGCGTGGGGCGGGACCCGGACGCCGGCACGGACGGGATCGTGGCCGTCGGCTCCCGATCGGTCCGGCTGCGGTACGTCAACGGTCGCGAAACCCCCGTCGGCTACCTGAGCCAGTTCCGGATCTCGCCGTCGTATGCCCGGAAGAGGCTGGCGGGGCGGATCCTGCGGCACGCCTTCGACTTCTGCCGCGAGCTGCACGAGGACGGGCGGACTGCTTTCTACCTCATGGCCGTGGTCGAAGACAACATCCGCGCAGGGCGGCTCCTCGCTTCCGGGCTCCCGGGCTACCCCCACGTCCGCGAGCACGGCCGGATGACGACGCATGCCATCGCTGTCGGCAGGTCGCGGCGACGCGCAGCGGCGACACCGGGAATCACGATCGAACGCGGCTCTCCGGATCGCGTGGGTGAACTGCTGGATTGCCTCGACCGCAACGGTCGCCGTCGGCAGTTCTCGCCGGTCTGGGCTCGGGAAATGCTCTTCGATGTCGGCAACACCCCCGGCCTCGCACCGCGCGATTTCTGGGTGGCGAGTCGCGCCGGCCGCGTGGCGGGATGCCTCGCGCTCTGGGACCAGCGCTCCGTCCGGCAGACCGTGGTCAGGGGGTACGCCCCCGTCCTCGCCCGCTTCCGGCCCGTGGTCAACATCGCCGCCCGCCTCGCAGGGTGGCCTCGCCTCCCTCGCCCGGGGCAACCCATCCGGCTCGCATACCTGAGCCACGTTGCCGTCGACGATGACGATACCGGCACCTTCGCCGCGCTCCTCCGCGCCGCGCTCGACGATGCCGCCCGCCGGGACATCGACGTGGTGGTCGCGGGCTTCGCCGAGGGCGATCCGCTGGAAAGCGTCGTCGTCCGCGCGCATCGCACGGTCGCGTACCGCAGCCGGCTCTACCTGGTCGCGTGGGAAGATGGTCTCGACGCCATAGACCGGATCGACGGCAGGACCGCCAACTACGAGGTCGCGCTTCTGTGATGTACGGGCACGACGCGGGCAAGCCGGTGTTGCTGAGGAACTGTCGGCCGTCGGCGCGGCGAGGGCTCGTCAGCGAATCGACGCCGGTGTCATCCCTCTCCGACCGCACGCGCGACGAGATGCTCGCGCTCTTCCGCCAGTACTTCGTGGATCCGGACCCGGCCCGGTTCCATTGCGATCTCGAGGCCAAGGACGTGGCGATCCTGCTCCGTGACTCCGCCACGTCCGAGCTGCGCGGCTTCTCCACCCTCGCGGTGGACTCGACGTGCGTCGACGGAAACCCGGCCGGCGTGCTCTACTCGGGGGATACCGTGGTTGCCGCCGCGGCGAGGGGGACGACGGAGCTGCCACGGGCGTGGATCCGGACGGTCCACGAGGTCGCCGCTGACCTGCCACGGCCGCTCTACTGGCTGCTCATCTCGTCGGGGTTCCGGACGTACCGCTTCCTTCCACTTTTTTTCCGCGAGTTCTATCCGCGCCACGACGCGCCTGCACCGCCGTCCGTGCAGCGTCTCATGGACAGACTCGCGGAATCACGCTTCGGCGCCGCGTACAACGCCCGGGCCGGTGTGGTACAGTTCGCACGCGGGGCGACGCCGCTACGCCCCGAACTTGCTCGGGTACCGCCGGGGCGGCTGAAGGACCCGAACGTCGCGTTCTTCCTGGCGCGGAATCCGGGACATGCGCATGGCGACGAGCTCGTCTGCCTGACACGCGTAGAGCCTTCCAACTTCACGCCGGCCGCGCGCCGCATGCTGGGGTAATGCCTGCCGCCACCGCCGCCGTAAACGCGCTCTGGGCCGCGGCCAACTTCCGCGCCGCCCGCCTGTTCCGCCGGGCGCTGCACAGCGTGGAAGAATTGCAGACCCGGCAGTTGATGCACTACCTGCGCGCGAACCGCAGTACTGAGTTCGGGCGCAGGCACGGGTTCGACGCCATCCGGTCGGTCACCGAATACCAGCGCCGCGTGCCGCTGGCCACGTACGACGACTTCGCCGTGTCAGTCGCTGAAATAGCCGGGGGGCGCAGGCACGTGCTCACGGCCGAACCGGTGCGGCTGCTAGAGCCGACCAGCGGCTCCACGTCGCACTCCAGGCTCGTGCCGTACACCGCCACCCTCGCCGCCGAGTTCCGACGGGGACTGGGGCCGTGGGTCGTGGACCTGTACCGCGGCGTGCCCGGCGCGTTTCGGGGTCCCGCGTACTGGTCCATCTCGCCAGTCACGAAGGCGCATCCGGACCACAGCGCCGGCGGCATCCCCATCGGCTTCGACGCGGACAGCGCCTATCTCGGACGCGCGTCGCGCCGCCTGGTGGACGCCGCGCTGGCGGTGCCGGCCGCGGTGAAGCGGCTGGACGACGTCGACGTCTTCCGCTACGTGACGCTGCTCCACTTGCTGCGCACGGCGGACCTGTCGCTTGTCTCGGTCTGGAGCCCGACGTTCCTCACGCTGCTGCTTGATGAACTGCCCGGCTGGTGGGACGCCCTCCTCGACGACCTCGCCTCGGGCACGATCTCGCCGCCCTCCGCGCCGAGGTCGGCGCCCGGCAAGGCGGCGCTGGAGGCGCTGCGCGCGGGATTCCGGCCGGTGACGCCGCGGCGAGTCGACCGTCTCGCCCGTTTGGATCCGACGGATTGGGCCGGGCTCTGGCCGGGACTCCGACTCGTGAGCTGCTGGGCCGACGCCGCTTCGGCACCCTACGCGATGGAACTGGCGGCACGGTTCCCCGACGCCCATTTCCAGCCCAAGGGCCTGCTGGCGACGGAGGCGTTGGTATCGGTGCCGCTTCTGAACGCGCCAGCGCCCGTCCTCGCGGTCACGTCGCACTTCTTCGAGTTCCTCCCGCTCGATGACAGCGGAGAACCCGACCGGGACCGACCACGCATGGCGCACCAGCTCCGGCGAGGCGGCATGTATGCCGTCGTCGTGACGACGGGCGGCGGATTCTACCGCTACCAACTCAACGACGCCGTGGAGGTAGTCGGCCATGTGGGCCAGGCCCCGTGCCTGCGGTTCCTCGGTCGCGTCGACAACGTCTCCGACCTGGCCGGAGAGAAGCTGGCCGAGCGATTCGTCGCCGATGTACTCGATCGCATCTTCCGCGAAACCGGCGTCTCGCCGCGATTCGCACTGCTCGCGCCGGAGACCGGATGCGTTCCCCCGCGCTACCACCTGTACGTGGAATGGCCGCGCAACGCGGATCCGGCGCGTGACCCGGTGCATCCCGCGGCCGAGTGGGTGGCGGGTCCCACGGCGGAATCGGTCGCGGGTATCGCGGCGGCGCTCGAGCGGGAGCTGTCTCGCAACTTCCACTACGCGGAGTGCCGAGCGCTGGGACAGCTCGGTGAGGTGCGGGTCGTGCCGGTGCGGGACGGCGCCGGGACGTACGTGGAGGCGTGCCGGGCGCGAGGACAGCGCACCGGCGACATCAAACCGGTGGTGCTGGACCGGAGAACCGATTGGGGCGAACGCTTCCGGGCCATTGCCGGGCCGGCGCGATAGTGCAGTGTTGTCGAAGCCACGGTAAGGAGCCGCGAGCGCGGCGGGCCACGATTCCGCGACGGATCCGGTGGGGCATCAATTCGGACGTTGCCGTCCAACCGCAACGCGACCGCTTGGCCTCGTGGCGGAAGCCGACAAACGAGCCTGCCCGGCAATACTCCTTGCCGCCCCGTGCATCGTGAAGCGCACCGACTGACCGGGGGCTCCGTGAGGCAACCTACTCGCCGGCTTCGTTGACGCACCGGGGCCAGACGCGCTACTCTCAAATGTCAGCCGTTGCAGCCGCAGGTGGCCCTGGCGCGCGTCCGGGGGTTCGCCGCACAGCGACCGGGCCACACCACGGGGTGGTCCCCCGTCCGGAACACGAAACGAGGACGTTGCCTGTGTCCCTGAGGAAATCCACTGCCGTCGCCGCCTTGATCGCGGCACCACTGCTCGTCGCCGGCGCCCGGGCGTCGCTCCACGGCGGCGAGTTCCACCAGAATTCGACGACGACGCTCTACGCCGCCGCCGACACCACCATCCTCGATCGCGTCTACTCCATGGCCCAGGTCCAGCAGGGATCGGAGACGTTCGAAAC
>DATMSC010000272.1:0-5410 GCA_035565595.1 Longimicrobiales bacterium
CGTGCACGGGCTGGAACTTGGTAATGTGCTGCACCTGGATGCCGGGTGCGATGGTTTGCCGGCCCTCCATCTCCATGTTCCACCTCGCCCGGTTGTCCGGGCTGTCGTGGTTGGTCCGGACCTCGTAGGAGTGCACTATAGCCAGCCGCAGCGTGGCGCTCCCCTCGCCGTCTCCCCGGGTCATCTGGTAGCGCCCGCCTGCGCCGCTATTCACGATCAGCTTCTGGTTCTTGAAGGGATCGTGCTGGACGCGCGTCTCGACGTAGGGGCCCAGGTTTCCGGGGATGAAGTCGACCCGGAAATCGCCCCTGTAGAACTCCTGAGCCCGCTTCGACTCGCCATTCACTTTGCTGAAGCCGTAGCGACCGCGGAGCTGCAGGTCGAAGTTGCCGATGACCGGCTGGCGATGGCGAATGCGGATCGACGCATTGTACACACTCATCGTCTGATTGCCGGTCGTGCGGCTGAAGCTGAGATCGAACTCAGCGCGCCAGGGCGGTTGCTGCCCACCCTGAGCTGCCGCTCGATCCGCGAGCGCGGGCACGATCGCGAGGGCCAGGATAAGGACGATCAGGCAGCGTCGTGCGCTCGCGCCCGCCGCAGCGAGTGCGCCGGTCGTTCTCACGGGACCATCTCCGGATACGCGTTGGACGTTGACATCAAGCTACGCCGTCGCTTTCGTCATGGCAACGCGCGGGCGCGCGCCCGACGTCTGCTGCGCCGGTCCGGGCAGGGCGGCAGGGGGATGGAGCACCGAAAGAGGTTCACGCCAGATGTTCACCGTCATTACAACGTGGCTGGGCGGTCTCGCCCTGGTAGCCATAGCCGTAACCGTGATCAGCGCCGTGGCGGCGGCCTTGCCGCGAGGCCGCGCCCGCATGGCGCGCGAGGTTGCCGGCGCGCAGCGGCCGCTGCTGGCGAGCGCGTGGCTGGTCGCCGCCATCGCCATGGCAGGGAGCCTCTACTTCTCCGATGGCGTGGGGCTCGTCCCGTGCCTGCTGTGCTGGTATCAGCGTATCGCCATGTACCCGCTGGTAGTCGTTCTCGGTATTGCGGTGATTCGGGGGGACTGGGAGGTATGGCGGTACGCGACGCCACTCGCGGTCATCGGGCTCGCCATCTCGGTCTATCACGTGACCATACAGCTCATGCCGACGCTCGATGTGGTCACCTGCTCCGCCGAGGCGCCGTGCACGATGCGCTATCTGGCGATCTTCGGGTTCGTGTCGATCCCGTTCATGGCCGGTTCGGCGTTCATGCTGATCATCACACTGCTGCTGGCGGTACGGGCGGCTGGCCGCCACACCGACGAGTCGGTGGCCGGGGCCGCCGACTCCGTCGCATGACCCGCATCGTAGTCCAGTCCGCGTTCCCTGTCCTGGAGCATCTTCGATCGGTCTCGTGCCGGGTTGGTGGTGTGCTCGCCGCGTAAGCCGCGCCGGCAGCTTCAGGGTTCGATTCCAAGATCGTCCAGGAACATCGCGCCGCCGTCGACCATGCGAATGGCGACGGACTCGATGTTCTGGATGTCCAGAGCGGAGTTCGCGGCCAGGAATCTCTCCACCGGCACCGCATAGGTCTGCATGAACCGCTCGGTCGTCCACTGATAGGCGGCGTTGGGAACGTACCGGCGCATGAGCGAATCCTGCTTCCACAACTTTGCAGGAAGCCAGGGCCGGAGCGGAACGACCGTACTCAGCTTCACCCGTGCGACCTCACCGTTCGTCGAGCGGAGCTCGAGCTCCGGGTCGACGATGCCGCCAAACGAACTCGGTACCAGCGCCAGCGTGATCCGGGAATTCGGGCCAATCGCCGCCGCGTCAGCGGAATCCAGGCGTATCCGGAGCGACGCGGGTCGTGACCACGCCAGGAACACCGACCGCTTCCCCTGCGTCGACCTGTCGCGGAGCAGCGGGTCCTGGCAGGCCATGGTATCGAACCCGATCGCCTCTCCATCCACGTTGCAGTTGCTGAAGTCGGCGATTTCGATCCTGCTAGAGGTTCTCCAGCGCGAAAGGACGACGTCATCGGGGAGCCAGTGGCGGCCGGTCCGCGGATCCTGGAAGAAGGCGTCGTACTCCGTCTGGCCCAAGAGCGATCGGGCCAGGAACGCGCCCACCACCGTCTTCGCGAGCTGCTGCTGCTCCCGCGCGCTCAGGATCATCCCGCGATCCAGCAGCCAGGACAGAATACCCGCGTCGTCGTCGTCCCACACGGTGTTGAAGCGGTTGTGGTTGGCCCTGTGGCTGTACAGCGCCACCTTGAGGTGGTTGCCCTCGCCGCTGAACTGGACCCGGTGATATGTAGCTATACCCCAGTACGCGGGGATGCCGAGGTCGTGCGCGCCCTGGATGACGAGGTAGTCCACGTCCACGAGCTGGATCGGGTTGCCCGCGAGGTTGGCGAGACCATCGGTGGGCGCGATCCCGATGACCGCACGGATGTCGAAATCAATGGCGATCGGCGGCAGCCCCGGCGTATACACGGTATCGGCCCTGGCGAGCGAGGCGGCGAATGCCGCGGCCTCGCCGGCCCGCGAGTGGCCAATGATTGCGACCCGGGTCATGTCCACTCTGCCGGCCAGCGGGTGACCGGCAGTGCGCGACCAGGTACGGAACTGGTCGATGTGACGGAGGATCAGCCAGGCGCGGGCAGGGAACTCCCGCTCGTCGTGGATGAAGAACGGGTCGTTGTTGAGGTAGTTGCTGTCGATCGAGGCGACGACCATGCCGCGGCTGGCCAGGTGATAGGCCAGGTAGTCGTATCCGTGGTCGGACCTGGCACCGGCGAAGTGGCTGCCGTGCATGATGATGACGAGCGGATGCGGCCCTCCCGTCTCCGGGTACCATACCCGCCCGTTGATCGGCAGACGACTGGCGTTGTAGCCCCACTGGATCGCCGCATAGAGCGCGGCGATCCCCCTTCTGTCAGCCAGCGCGTGGCTCGCGTCGACGGGTTGAGTCTGCCACGCGGGAGCGGGCCTGAACTCAGGGCGGCGACGATCGAGCCCGGAACCGTATCCCGCCGTCGCCACGCGGTACGCGCCCCAGTAAGAAGGGTCGGGGAGGTCGAGCGTCGGGATCGACGAGAGCGCGGCGGGGTTCTCGAGCGCGAGCTGCAGAGCGGAGCCCGGTTGTACCGCCCACGCCACCACGCCGCCCGCGACGAGCAGCCCTGCCAGAGCGAGACTCGCCGCAACGACCCTCGCCCGCCGGCCCGGATTCACGCGCCACGCGGTCCAGGCCATGGCGAGCAGACACCCGCCCACCGCGAAGGCGTACATGGGCAGCTCGAACGGGAAGAACGACGCCAGCAAAATGAACGGCCACGACTCCGGCGAG
Source organism: Longimicrobiales bacterium (assembly GCA_035565595.1). GTDB lineage: Bacteria > Gemmatimonadota > Gemmatimonadetes > Longimicrobiales > RSA9 > DATMSC01. The sequence continues at coordinate 3,342 of DATMSC010000272.1, forward strand.
TATCCGGGGCCGAACATGACGATCGCGCCGGGCACGATCGGGACCCGCGAAAGGAAACGGAGAAGCGGGAGGATGGCACCGTCGACCACGGAGTCCACAGTGGGCACGCGCCGGGCCACCCAGGTGGATAGCACGGTGAGCGTCCGCATCACGGCCCATGTCGCAACCTGCATGGCCGCGAGCGCGATCAGTGCGGCGGCTGCTCCGATGAGCCGGTCGATGACGGGGCCACCCAGCTCCAGCCCGGTTGCGGCGCGCGCCGTGACCAGCACCCCCACCACGATCGGGCCGGTCGTAAAACCGCGCGCGCCCGCGACGACCAGGGGCCTGTCGAGGAATGATTCCCCACGGACACTGACCCGAATGGGCGGCCGCGGCGCCGCCGTGGCCGACGACTGGCCGGACGGCCCCAGCGTGCTCCGGCTGCCTGACCGCTGCCGCTTCGGGGACATTATCGGGACTCCGGGAGGAAACCTGTGCTACGGTCGGCTTCTATACTCGCTCGCACGTGGCGCAGCGCGTGTGTTACCCGCAAGTACCGCATTTCGTTGCGCCGCGAGGCGTGGCACGGCTAAGAGATTGTGTGACAGCGAGTTGTGATGGACGGCGACGGTGCCTCACGCCATGGACCCGCGGGCCGCACGGCGGATTGAGGGGATGCCGAATGCCGGGCGGTACCGCAGAAGGAGCTCGACGAGGAACACTCCCAGCGCCAGGAGCGCCCACGCCGGCCAGGCGGGTTTCCAGCTCCAGCGGAGGCCTGGCGCCGCGGGGAGCAGTGCGTCGCCGGGTTCGAGAACCCGACCGCCGGTCTGCCGGGCAATCGCCGTGAACACCTCCGGGGCGATCGGCCTTGCGCCGCTGCCGTCCGCTAGTGACACGTACGCCCGAGCCTCGACAGGAGCAATGGCGGCGTCGCCGCCAATCGCCGTGACCGTTTCCTCGGCCAGGACAGCCGCGCGGTACTCGCCGTTCGAGTCGACGCTGAACCTGGCCGTGTAGGTACCTGGCGCCGTCTCCGTCAGACGAAGCGGTGTCATGCGCCTGCCGTCCGGGCCGGCGACCACGGTGGTGAGAGCGAGACCTTCGCGCGGTGAGCCGTCACGGGCGATCGCCTCGACCGTCAGCAGGGCATTCGTGCCGTCCACCCGGAGGTTGGCGTGCAACCCGGGGCCGGCGGTGCCGGGCAGCGCCGACCTGACGATCTGCGCCCACCACGCCGGGAACGCGGGATCCGCCATCCACTCCGCGGCCCAGCTCCCCGCCGCATGGGACGCGAAGGCGACCACGCGGCCGACGCCGTACCGCCACGACGCCAGAATGGGCAAGTCCTGCGGACCCACGAGGTGTAGCTCAGCGCCCGGCTTGGCCGTTGTCAGCACGTAGCCGGCGAGCGGAGGCAGGTCGTCCGGGAGCGCGGCGAGGTAGTCGGCGCTGCGCTCGCGCCACGTCGGATCGACGGTCACCTCCTTGACCGGTTCGCTGGTGAACCGGGACGTCTCCTCGGTCAGGATCTGCGGGAGTGCGGTGAAATCCTCAGTGGCGTGGTAGGCGCCACCACCGAGCTCCGCGATCATGGACACCAACCGCGTGTCGGCCGCGCTGCCGATCGCGACGGCGCTCACGGTGATGCCCTGCGCCACGATGTCAGCCAGGAGACCTTCGAAGTCGCCGGGACGGGAGAGCCCGTCCGTCATCACGACGATGTGCCGCGCGTACAGGGGGTCGACCTGCTTCATCTCCTCGAAGGCCAGCTCGAGGCCGGGGTAGATCGCGGTTCCGCCCAGCGCGATCAGACGCTGGAGCTGCTCGCGGAAGGCCGCCGTGTCCGTCGCCTCCCGGATCGGCGCAACGACGTCGGCCGCCGAATCGAAGGCGACCACGCCGGCGAGGCTTCCTTCCTCGAGGAGCGACACTGCCTCCATTGTCGCCTGGCGTGCGATCTGGAGGCGGGTACCCGTGCCCTCTGCCTGGATCATGCTGCCGGACCGGTCCAGCACGAAGACGACTGCCGCCTTCGGCGCATCCGGCGGGATCTCGGAAGATAGGGGGGATATCGTCTCGAGAGT
>DATMSC010000273.1:0-1821 GCA_035565595.1 Longimicrobiales bacterium
GCGGGCGCGGGCATGATCTTCGGCGTGCTCCTTGCCTTCAATAAAAGCAACGGCATGCTGGGTAGCCATCTTCTCGGGTTGCTGGCCGCGCATATCACGATCATGCTTGCCGGCTGGGTAATGCTGACCTTCTTCGGCGTCGCCTACCGGCTGATCGGGATGTTCACGCTCTCCGAACAACACTTCCTGCCACGACTTGCCTGGGCGGAATTCGTCCTCGTCGCGGGCGGTTCATGGGTGCTGGCACTCCGATTCGCCCTGTCGTTGCCAGCCATGCTCGGGCAGATCGCCGCGGCGATGCTGCTGGCCGGCGTTGTCTGCTTCGTAGCGCAGATCATCCGCCTCTACCGACGACGGATGCGGCGCGCCTTCGATATCCACATGCCATTCGCCCTGCTCGCCGCGGCCCTCGCTATCGCCACCGGAGCCTTGCTCTTCACGGGCCTGACCCGCGGGGCAGACGCATCCAGCGCGCTCTGGGTAACGGTTGTCTGGCTCGCGCTCTTCGGCGTTGCCGGAACGGCGATCCAGGGATTCTTCTACAAGATCGCGACGTTCCTCGTCTGGCTCAAGCGCTACGCACCTCGGGCGGGAACAGAACCGGTCCCTCGCCTCGATGAGCTCTATAGCCGGCGGCTCGCGGTCGCGGGCTGGGCACTGTGGACCGCTGCAGTGCTGGCCATCACGATCGCACTGCTCGGCGAAATCCACGTCCTGGGCATCGCCGCGCTCCTCCTGCTGGCCGGAGCTGCCTGTTTCATCGCGAATGTCGTCAGCATCGGTCGCCATTGGTCGAACGACCGTGGCCAGAGCCACGATGATCGGGAGATTCGTCGCCCGACGACATCCGGCAAGCTCGTTCTTCGTCCCAGCACGGCGCCGGTGACGAAGTTCCAATCCCCCAGCCCCTCCTAACCCTGAGAGAGGGAATCGATCCCGGCCGCCGTTGACGACGGCCGGGCAAGGTGCGGACGGACGCACAGGAAGGAGTGTTCACTTCATGGCAGAACGGACGAATGCGGAAACCAGCGCGACCGACGTTGCGGTGACGATCGATGTACGGGAGATCTCCCCGCGCGAACGGCATCCGCTCATCTTCAACACCTTCGATGGGTTGACGGCGGGCACCGCGATGTTGCTGATCAACGATCACGACCCGAAGCCGCTCTATTACCAGTTGAAGGCGGAGCGCGCCGGTCAGGTGGGCTGGGATTACCTCGAGGAGGGTCCGGAGGTCTGGCGCGTCCGCATCGCCAAGAACGCGGAGTAAGATCGCGCTGGACGCCACTATTGACCCAACGACAGACGGCCGGAGGGCAGTTAACTGCCCTCCGGCCGTCGTCTCTCCCATCCAGCGCGCTATAAACCCAACGACCGCCCATGCTCAAACACACGTCAGCCAGGGCGCCTCGTCCTGCCGGGGTATCCGGCACTCCAGCCATCATTTATGGCCGACGGCGATCCTCCGAAGTCGCCCTGATTCAAGCGGATTTGTTGGCAGTGCTCCACCACATTAGCTCGCTTCAGAAATCCTGGGAATAAGAAGGCCGGCCCCGTCCAAGTCTGTGGCGGCCATCGTTTCACCGAATCTGGGAGTAAATTCGCCGCGGGCGGCGGCTGTCTTCCCGCCAGACGACGGGACAGCCCCAGCCGCACCACGGGGGGACGCAGAAAAGGGCCCGAGGGCATCGTGTGCGATGCGCTCGGGCCCTTCTGGCAAAAGCGGATGGTAGCGGGGGGAGGATTCGAACCTCCGACCTTTGGGTTATGAGCCCAACGAGCTGCCACTGCTCCACCCCGCGTCAGCCAGCCCATGCCCGC
>DATMSC010000274.1:0-3633 GCA_035565595.1 Longimicrobiales bacterium
CCTTGTCGGGTAAGTTCCGACCTGCACGAATGGCGTAACGACTTGGGCGCTGTCTCCTCCATGAGCTCGGCGAAATTGGAGTATCGGTGAGGATACCGATTACCCGCGACAGGACAAAAAGACCCCGTGCACCTTTACTGCAGCTTGCCGTTGGGTTTCGGCGTGGCGTGCGTAGGATAGGTGGGAGCCTGGGAAGCGTCCCCTCCGGGGGGCGTGGAGGCAGCGGTGAAATACCACCCTCGTGACGAAGGAATCCTAACGGAGCCCGGTGAATCCCGGGCCCGGACCCCGGCAGGTGGGCAGTTTGACTGGGGCGGTCGCCTCCCAAAAGGTAACGGAGGCGCGCAAAGGTGCCCTCAGCGCGGTCGGCAATCGCGCGGCGAGTGTAAAGGCAGAAGGGCGCTTGACTGCGAGAGCGACGGCTCGAGCAGCTGCGAAAGCAGGCCTTAGTGATCCGGTGGTCCCGAGTGGAAGGGCCATCGCTCAACGGATAAAAGGTACGCCGGGGATAACAGGCTTATCGCCCCCGAGAGTTCACATCGACGGGGCGGTTTGGCACCTCGATGTCGGCTCATCGCATCCCGGGGCCGGAGAAGGTCCCAAGGGTCGGGCTGTTCGCCCGTTAAAGCGGTACGTGAGCTGGGTTCAGAACGTCGTGAGACAGTTCGGTCTGTATCCGTCGTGGGCGCAGGAGTGTTGAGGGGCGTCGTCCCTAGTACGAGAGGACCGGGACGAACCGACCTCTGGTGTGCCGGCTGTTCCGCCCGGGGCAGTGCCGGGTAGCCACGTCGGGACGGGAGAACCGCTGAAAGCATCTAAGCGGGAAGCCTCCCCCGAGATGAGCACTCCCAGGCCGCAAGGCCTCTGAAGGGCCGTTCGAGACGAGGACGTTGATAGGCGGCAGGTGCAAGGCGGGCAACCGTCTCAGCCGAGCCGTACTAATCGCCCGAGAGGCTTGATCAGCATGAGATGGTAGCCACCACACCCACCCACGCTCGCATCCACCCCAACCCGTAGACTCAAGGCCGGCGACCATGGCGCGGGGGACACACCCGTTCCCATCCCGAACACGGTCGTTAAGCCCCGCAGCGCGGATGGTACTGCCCGGGAAGCCGGGTGGGAGAGTACGTCGTCGCCGGCCAACCCCTTACCAGCCCCCGCTGGCTCCAACCGCCACCGGGGGCTGCGTGCATCTATACCTGAAACGGCATCGCGTCGGATCCCCTTTCGGCAACCCCGGCGGCGGCCTAAATTCCGGCAATGACGCAACCTGCGGACTCTGGCGGAAGCGCGGTCGAAACGCGGGCCGGCTACGTCGCGCTGGTGGGCCGGCCGAACGTCGGCAAGTCGACACTGCTCAACGCGTTGACTGGCGAGCGGCTGAGCATTGTGACGCCGTGGGCTCAGACCACGCGCGACAGAGTCTCCGGGATCTACACGGACGAGTCGGTCCAGATCATCTTCGTCGATACCCCGGGGCTGCTCGAACCGCGCTACCTCCTCCAGCGGTCCATGCTGGACACAGCGCTGCGCGCACTGGAGGAGTCCGACCTCGTGGTACTCCTGCTGGACGCGACGCGGCCTGGCGAGTTGCCGGGGGAGGATGTCCTTGGGGCCTTACGGGCGCGACGCTCCGCGCTGTTCGTGGCGGTCAACAAGATAGACGCCGGCACAGAAAGGGGAGTGCGGGAGTTGGAGGAGTGGACCCAAGAGGTTCTCGGCATGGCTCCCCGGCGGATGTCCGCGGCAACCGGAACCGGCGTCGATCAACTGCGAGCGGATCTCGCCGCCGCGCTGCCCCGGTCGCCGTTCTATTATCCTCCCGACGATGTCGCGATACAGCCGCTTCGCTTCTTTGCGGCGGAATTCATCAGGGAGACCGTATTCGAGGAGTATTCGGAGGAGGTTCCCTATGCGACGGTCGTGAGGGTGGATGAGTTCCGGGAAGCCTCCGATCCGGTTTACATCCGCGCCACAGTGTATGTGGAGAGACCCAGCCAGAAGGCGATCCTCGTCGGTCGCGGGGGCGCAGCCATTCGGCGGCTGGGCGAGCGGGCGCGGGCGAAGCTCGAGACGCTCATAGGAGCCAGAGTGTACCTCGACCTCTGGGTAAAGACCCTGCCGGGGTGGCGCCGGAAGCGCGGCACCCTCAGGTTCCTGGGGTACCCGGTTCCAGAAGAGCCCATGACGCGACAACCAGGAAAGCCCAATGCTGGATGATGAGCTGCTCGCCATCCTTGTCTGCCCGAAGTGCAAGGGGGATCTGGAATACAGGCGGGCGGAGCAGGAGCTGGTGTGTAACGCGTGCCGGCTGCGGTACGAGATCCGCGACGACATCCCCATCATGCTCGTGGACGAAGCCAGGCCGCTCTGACCGGCGGAACTCGAAGTGGTGCTCCGTAGATTCCGCTGTCGTCGGGCGAGTCTGGTCGCTGCGCTGATCGGGGGGCTCTGGTGCGCGTGGCCGGCTGCGGCCATGGCGCAGAGCTCGTCTCCGCTCGAATGCTGCCTGGTACTCCTGCTCCCTGTCGGAGGGCGCTCCGCAGCGCTCGGGCGCGCGGTAACGGCGATCGCTTCACCGGACGCGGTCTTCGTCAATCCGGCCGGCATTGCCGGGCCTGGACGGTCGCAGCTCATGGTGCACCACGAGCCGATGATCGGGGGGCAGCAGGCGAATGCCATATCGCTGCTGATTGCGCCGGCGTCGGTGGGCACGTTCGGAGTGACGTACCAGCTCTACGACTACGGCGAGGAAGAAGCTCGCGACATTACTGGCGTCACGACCGGTCGGCTCTCCACCCGCGAGCAGCTCCTCATCGCCTCCTTCGCGACAACGGTGACGACCGGACTGACGGCCGGGATGAACTACAAGCTCTACCAGTTCCGGCTGGACTGTACGGGCTACTGTCCGGGAGGTGAGTTCGCCGGCACCACGCACGCCATTGATGCTGGCGTGCGCTATCAGCCGCCCCGCTTCCCGCACCTCCAGTTCGGTGCCGCGATCGCCAATCTCGGGTTCGCGCTCCAGGTGATCAACGCGGCGCAGGCCGACCCGCTGCCCACGCGCGTCCGGGTCGGCGCGGCGTACGAGGCGATGCACCACTTCCTGCCCGATACGGCGCTCACGTTGTGGATCTCTACCGACATCGAGGACCGGCTCCTCCACCCCGGCAACCTGCAGGGTGCGATCGGCGCGGAGCTGTCGGCGTCCGGCCTGGTGTTCGTCCGCGCCGGGTACCGGTCGGGTGAAGGCCGAGGCACTGGCGCCGCCGTGGGGATCGGCATGAACTACGAACGCTTCACGGTCGGCGTGTCCCGCAGTTTCGCCAGCACGGAGCTCCAGTTGGACTACGAGCCATACCAGTTCACTTTCGGCATCGCATTCTGACGATGAGGCGACAGGCTGCGACTCTGGTGGCGACGCTGATCGTGGCATTCGCCGGTGCTGGGGGCGCGGTCCTGCCCGTGACTGCCCTCGCGCAGCCGGTACAGCCGGACGCGCCCTGGGAGGAGGGAGAGGATGCGCCGGAAGACGGGGAAGTGCCGGCGCCGGCTCGAGAAGGTCTGCTCTCCAGGGCCGGGCGCGCGTTCCTCATGTCAGCCATTCTCCCCGGTGCCGGGCAATGGAGCTTG
>DATMSC010000275.1:0-8090 GCA_035565595.1 Longimicrobiales bacterium
ACCGTCGCGCGTACCATCGCCATGAGCACCGGATGCGGACCGATCTCGACGGCGACGCCGATCCCCATGCGCCCCAGCTCGGCGGCGGCTTCGGCGAACCGGACCGGCTGGCGGATATTGCGCCACCAGTACTCCGCATTCAGCGGCGTGTCCACCACTGCGCCGGTCACGGTGGAGATCATGGGGATGCGCGGCCCCCGGGTGCGGAGCCGGCGGATGCTGCGGAGGAACGGCTCTCGCGCAGGCTCCACCCGTTCGCTGTGGAAGGCGTGACCCACCGGCAGGAGCTGCGTCCATACGCCGGCTTCCTCGAGGCGTCGGGCTACGCGACTGAGCGCCACTCCTTCGCCGGCCAGTGTGACCATGTCCGGCGCGTTGACGGCGGCGATGCTCACGCCCTCCTCGAGCCAGGCGCGAACCTCAGACTCGGAAAGCGCCACGGCCAGCATGCGGCCAGGGAGCGCGTGATCCTGGAGACAGCGGCCGCGACGGGCGACCAGCCGGACCGCGGACCGGAGGGGCAGGATTCCGGCGACGTGCGCCGCCGCGATCTCGCCGACGCTGTGGCCCGCGACGACGTCGGGATCGACGCCCCACGAGCGCCACAGCGCCGCGAGCGCGACCTGGAGCGCGAAGATCGCCGGCTGCGCGACCGAGGTGTCCTCCATCCGGCTGTTATCGGCGTTGCGGCGCAGCTCCTCCACGAACGACCACCCGGTTTCGGCGCGGAGCAAACTGTCGCACTGGCGCAGCGCAGCCGCGAATACGGGTTCGGTCTCCAGCAGCTCGCGCCCCATGGCGTGCCACTGCGGCCCCTGGCCGGTGAACACGAACGCCACGCGCGGCGCGGGGCGGGCGGCCTTCTGGATCGACAGCCCGTTCGGCCCGGTAGCGCCGGCCACGAAAGCTTCGAGCTGGCGTCGGGCGTCGTCGGCGCTCGTCGCCGCGAGGCCGAGGCGGAAGGGTCCGTGCGCCCGGCGGGCGGCGGCGGTGTAGGCGATGTCCTCGAAGGTCCCGGCGTTTGCGGGCTGCTGCTCGAGGAACGCTACCCATTCCCGGGCGAGATCCGTCAGCGCACCTTCGGACCGTGCAGAGATGACCAGCGGTAGGGGCCGGGACTCGGGCTCGGGCTGGGGTGCCCGGCCGGCGCCAGCCGACCCCGAGCGGGAGACAACGAAAGCCGGTACCGCCGCTGGCTCCGAGTACGCTGCCACGAGCGCGTGGGCGTTGGTCCCGCCGAAGCCGAAGGAGTTGATGCCGACGATCGCCGGAGCGCCGTCCGGCCAGGGTTGGAGCGACGTCGCCACACGCAGTCGCCATTCGTCGAGGCGGATCTCCGGATTCGGCTCGACAAAGTGCAGCGACGCCGGGACCGCCCGCCGCTGGAGCATGAGCACGACCTTAATGAGCGACGCGATGCCGGCGCCGGCCTCGAGGTGGCCGATGTTGGTCTTCACCGAGCCGATGACGAGCGGTCGTTCCGGCGGCCGGGTCGCCGCGAAGACGCGCGCCAGCGCTTCGGCCTCGATGGGATCGCCGACGGCGGTGCCGGTGCCGTGCGCTTCGACGTAGGCGACGCGGTCGGGCTCTACGCCGGCGTTCTCCAGCACCTGGCGGATCAGGGCGGCCTGCGCCTCCGCGCTGGGCACGGCGAGCCCGCTGGTGCGGCCGTCCTGGTTCACGCCGGTCCCGAGAACGAGGGCCAGGACCGGGTCGCCATCCCGGAGTGCGTCTGACAGTCGCTTCAGCACCACGACGCCAGCGCCCTCGGCGCGGACGAACCCGTTCGCTGAGGCGTCGAACGCCTTGCACCGGCCGTCCGGCGAGAGCATGGCAGCCTGGGAAAAGCTGATGAATGGATCCGGCGTGAGCAGCACGTTCACGCCGCCCGCGATGGCCATCTCCGACTCACCCGAGCGGAGGCTGCGCACTGCCTGGTCCAGCGCGACGAGCGACGACGAGCACGCCGTATCCAGCGAGAAGCTGGGCCCGCTAAGGTCGAGGCAGTACGAAATCCGGTTGGCGGCCATGCCCAGCGTGGTGCCGTGCGCGGTGAACGCCGTGAGCCCGCGCATCGTGTGGCTATAGCACTGGGCGTGGGCGTACTCGTTGGATGAGATCCCGATGAACACGCCGGTCCGCGTACCGGCGAGGGAGTCGACGGGGATGCCGGCGAGCTCGAGTGCTTCCCACGTCGTTTCCAGGAGCAGCCGCTGTTGCGGGTCGATGTAGGCGGCTTCGCGGGGCGAGATCCCGAAACACTCCGGTTCGAACTGGTCGATGCCGTCGATGAAACCGCCCCAGCGCGACACCGACTTGCCGGGCGTGAGCGGCCGGGGCGACGTGTAGGCGGCGACGCTCCATCGATCGGGCGGCACTTCGGTAATGGCGTCGCGTGCCTCGGCGAGCAGCCGCCAGTACGTCTCGCCATCCACAACGCCGCCCGGAAAGCGGCAGCCGAAACCGATGATCGCGATGGGTTCGACGGTCATGGGCGCGGGAATGACCGTTCGGCCGCGCGGCCGGTGTGCCGTCGGCGGCGTGTGTGGGAAGGGATCATGCTGCGGCGCCCCCGGAGGATGTCGCCGTCCAGTAGCCGTATCGCCGCGCGACCGGCCCCCAGCGATCCCGTACGCGCGCCGCCGCGGCGGGGTCCATCTGGAGCCGATTGGGCCGGAAATCGTGCCGTTCCGCGAAATACCGGCTGACCCGATCCTCGAGCGTATCCGGCTGGGTGAGCCCCAGTCCGCGGCGCAATCGGTCCACGAGGCCTGCCGGATCAGCCACCAGCTCCTCGTAGCGCACCTCCTGGAGCCGGCCCTCCGGAATCACGCCACGGTCACGCTCGAAGGCGTCGAACATGTACTCGTGGATATCGAGGACCATGTCTTCCAGACCGCGCCCGTGGAACCGCTGCCAGCCATGTGCGCGGAACATGCTGCGCCACGTGTGCAGCATGGAAGGGAATACCTCGAGCGGGTCCCGCACGATGTGGATGAACGCCGCGTCGGGACAGAGATCCAGGAGCGTCCGGATGCGGCAGGTGTGCGGCGGCGACTTGAGCAGGATTCGCCGACCGGGTCGGGCGAGGGCGAGCCGCTTCAGGAAGGTGGTGAAAGCGCTCCGCCACCGCTCTCGTTCCGCGGCCGGGAATTCGGCCGGATCAAACATCTCGGGTCGCATGGGCCCGCGATTCGGGAACGCGATGGTTTCGTAGGGCGACCTCGCGCCGAGCAGACAGAGAGCGAACTCGTCCTCGGCAGGCGAGGTGAGATCGATCCGCATGTCGTCCATGGGTCGGCGCTCGGGCACGAGCAGACCGGCCCACCGAGGCGCGCGGCCGCCATTCAGCAAGAAGTGATGCGGCGAAAAGCACTCCCGGATCGTAGGTGCGGCGAGACCCGGATCGAGGGCGAGCAGCTCGTGCAGCAGCGTCGTACCGCTGCGCCAGTGGCCGATGATGAACACCGGATCGGTGACCTGCGGCTGCCGCCGGATCGCGTCACCGTGCAGCGCCGCTTCGAGGCCGCCCAGCGCGCTGTTGAGCAGACTGACCAGGCCGTCCGCGACGGCAATCGGCAGTAGAGCGGGGTGGATGGCGCCGCGGTGGCGCCACACGAACCGCGCAAAGGTGCGACAATCCATCCCCTGCCAAGCCCGCGGCGACCAGGTCCGCGGAGGCTTTCGGGTCACGGCTGCCTGGTCAGCGTGATTACGCTGGTGGCCAGCAAGCTACCGCCCGTTTGATAGATACGGATCGTCGCCTCGAGCTGGTCATGCGCCACGGTTCCTTCAATGTCGGCGCGCAAAATGCCGGGCGCCGGGTTGTGGATCACACCGGTCCCCACACCCGTTGGATGGATGGTTCCCAGACCGCTTCCGTTCATGAACGGACCGTTGGGCAATGTGAGGCCGGTCCGAGAATACGTGGCTTGCCCTTGCATCGGCTCCGGATCCTGGAAGCCGAACACCAAGCCACCCAGGTCCAGGTTGAAATTCATGGTCTGCGTCTCGGCGTCGACGCTGATGCTGAGCATGACCGGACCGCTCGAGGGGAACGTGAGATTCTGCCATTGACCCGTCCACGTGCCGGCGAAGTCTTCGGGGTTGAACGCGCCGGTGGCCGTGAAGACGATGGGGTCGAGCCCCTCCACCACAGCCAGCACGGTGTTCTCGCCGACGTCCGGTCCAAGCGTCCAGCTCGCCAGCGACGCCACACCGTCGTGGTCCGTCTCGACCATGGCCTCTTCCGAGCCGGCGGCGTCCAGGCCGCTGTCCATGGCATCGCTGCCGGCGCCTGCCTCGATGGTGCCACCGCCGCCGGTCACCATGAACATGACGTGCACACCGGGGACGGGATTGCCGTCGGCGTCCGTCACGCGCACGGCCGGCGGGGTTTGGACGGCGCGGCCGGCGATCTGGACCTCATCCTGCCCGGCGACGATCTCGAGGGCGGCCGGCTCAGGGTGCTCAGCGTGCGCGGTGAAGGTGGCGGGGTTGCCGTTGATCCCGCTCCCTTCAGCTGTCGCCGTGAGGGTGTTGTCGCCGGGTTCGGGGCCCAGCGTCCATGACCCGACTGTGGCGATGCCGTCTTCGTTCGTTTCCTGGACGGCGCCGGTGACGCTCCCGCCGCCGCTCGCCACGGCGAAGGTGACGGTCACGCCGGAAACCGGCCTGTCAGCCGCGTCCGTCAGCCGGACCGCAGGTTGGATCGGTAGCACTGCGCCGGGCGCCGCGTGCTGATGGTCGCCGGCGATGATGGTGAGCTGCGCCGGCGGACCGACTGTGCCCGTGGCGGTGAAGAGGGCGGGGTTCCCGGTGAGTCCGGCAATGTCCGCGGTCGCCATGAGCGTGTTCGGGCCGGGGACGGGGCCGAGCGTCCACGAGCCGACCGTCGCGACGCCATTCGCGTTCGTCGTCTGCGTTGCGCCCGTCACCGAACCGCCGCCGGTCTCGACCGTGAAGGTGACCTGGATACCCGAAATGCCGTTGCCGAACGCATCGGTCACGCGCACGGAGGGCGGCGTTGCCACCGCGGTCCCGGCCACGGCGCTCTGGTTGTCCCCGCCGGCCCTGGTCAGGGAGCTCGCCTGGGCGGGCACGCCCGTCGCCGTGAACGTAACGGGACTCCCGTTGACGTTCCCCTGCGCCGTCGCAGTCAGCGTATTCGTGCCGGCCGTCGTGCCGAGCGTCCAGGAACCGACCGTCGCCACACCATCGGCGTTCGTGGTCTGTGTGCCGCCGGAGACGCTTCCGCCACCGCTCGCCACGGCAAAGGTTACCTGAATGCCGGCAACGCCCTGGCCGTTCTGGTTGGTGATGCGGACCGCCGGGGCGGTGGCGACTGCTGTGCCGACCGTCGCCTGCTGCTGGTTGCCAGCGTGGATCGCCATCGATCGCGTTTCGCCGCCGCCATTACCGGTGTCGTCACCGGGATCGGCTGGATCGGAGGTGCAGGCGTAGACGAGCAGGAAGAAGACGAACGACAGGGCGAGGCTTCGGCCGAGTACGCGCATCGTCAAATCCCCTTATCGGGCAAACGCGATGAGTCGGGAGTCTGGACGTCGTCGTATTTCGAGAATTTACCGGGGAGAACCAATTGGTAATATTGCCGTGCACCCACGGCATCCGTCAAGATCCTCGCCTCTTGCCCTCTCCGGTGCCAGCTCGTACTGCGCGATTCCCGACAACGCGACAACGGCCAACGCGCGTAACGGCATGCGGGGCCGGATCTGGAACGGCGTGTGCCGTGGCGCCCGTCGGCTCCGGCACGCGCGTGGCAGGGATCACGACCTCCCGGGGTGACGCGGCCCACAGTCACCGGGGGTTGAGAGGCGAGCCGGACTGCTGACGGTTGACCCCATTGCACGGGCGAGCTCCGCGTGATGAGGCCGGACCGGCCCGGCCCGAGAGGTCGCATGACCGAGCCGGCCGACTACATCGATCTGGTGAGCACGACGAGGTCGCCGAACGTTCGCCGCGGGCTCGACGTGGTGACACGGATCACGGCGCTCGCGGCGGTGCTAATTGGCGCGGCGAGCGTGGCCAGCGGGCTCTCCGGCGATGGAAGGCTGGGCGGGTTCGAGCGGCATCTGGTGGTGCCGCCGCCTGCGCCCGCGTTCGGCCTGATCCTCGCCGGCGTCGCGCTCTGGTGTCTGTCGGCGGGGCGGGTTGGCTCCCACTGGCGCCGCGTGGCCGGCTGGATTCTCGGAGCCACGACGGCTGGCATCGGGCTCCTCTTGCTCGTCGCCAGCGTCCTGGATCCACCGGCGCTGCTCGACTGGATGCTGAGCCCGGGCGCGCCCGATGGTCCTGTGGCAGACTCGACGATGCGGCCAGTGCCCGGGACCGCGGTCTCGCTGATCGCGATCGGCATGGCGCTGATCCTCCTGGACACGGAGACACGACAGGGAAGGCGGCCTGCCCAGTATCTGGCGCTGATTCCGGCGTTCTTCGGATTGGCGACGCTTGCGGGGCCCGGCTTCCCCGGTTTCCGCGCCTACGGCGAGGGGGTGCCGGCGGGGCCGGCGTGGGCGCCCGTGAGTCTGCCGATTGCCGTGGCATTTCTCACCGTCGCGCTGGGGCTGCTCGCCAGCCGCCCCGACACCGGGTGGGTCGCCCGCTTCACGGGTGGGGACGTTGGCGGTTTCACCGCACGACGACTCCTGCCAGTCGCATTCCTGGCGCCGATTCTTGCCGCATGGATGGGCACGGCGGCGGAGCAGGCTGGACTTTTCGGTCCAGCGCTCGGCACGACGCTCGTCATCCTGGCGATCATTGCGACGTTCGCGTTCGTCGTGACGGCGAATGCGGCGACGCTGACGCAGCTCGACGTCCGCCGCCGCGGCGCCGAGGAGCGACTGCGGGAGAGCGAGGAGCGGTTCCGCCTCATTTTCGAGGAGGCAGGTACCGGGATCGCACTCCTGGATGGGAGTGGCTGTCTGCTCGCCCACAACCCGGCCTTCCGGCGGTTCACTGGGCGGGATCCGGCCCAGCTCCAAGGCGTGTCCCTCGCCGATCTCGCCCACCCGGAAGATGCCGCCACCGAGGTGAGGGAGTACGAGGCGCTCATGCGGGGCGAGTGCGGGAGCTACAGGAGCGAGAAGCGGTACGTCAGGGGTGATGGCGCCATTGTCTGGGGCCGGCTCACCGCGTCGATCGTACGCGACGAGCGCGGCCGGCCTCGCTACGGCATCGCGCTCATTGCCGACATCACCGATCAGAAGCGGTACGACGAGCACCGCAGCTTTCTGCTCGAAGCGAGCCGGATCCTGTCGTCGTCACTCGACGTCGACGCCGTGATACGGGAGCTGCTCGGGCTGGTCGTGCCGCGACTCGCCGATGCAGCTTCCGTGGACCTCCTCGAGGAGGACGGGATCACCCGCCGGTACCGGGTAGGAAAGGCGGTCCCCGCTCGTCAGGAGGTGGTGGATCGGCTCGTACGACTCCCGCCGCCGGAACAGCCACCGCCCGAATTGCCGGACGTGATCCGGACCGCGGAACCCGCGCTCTTCCGCGAGTTGACCGATGATGTGCTGGTGCGCGTGAGCCGCACCGAAGAGGAGTTGGAGCTGATGCGCGCGCTCCAGCCGCGGACCGCGATCGTGGCGCCCCTCCGCGCGCGCGGTCGCGTGATCGGTACCCTGACCATGACACGGACGAAACCCGCGCCGCCATACGAGGATCGGGACATGTTCGGCACCATGGCGCTGGCGGACCGGGCGGCGCTCGCCATCGACAACGCGCGGCTGCTCCGCAACGCCCACGACGCCATGCGCGTCAGGGACGAGGTCCTGCGCATCGTCGCCCACGACCTGCGCAATCCGCTGAACTCGATCAGTCTGGCGCTCGGCGTCCTCCGTACACGCTCGCTGCGCCCGGACGACGCCGAAGCGGATCGCTATGCGACGATCATCGACGACGCGGTGGTCCGGGCCAACCGACTGATCCACGATCTCCTCGACGTGGCACGCATGGCGGCGGGTCGGCTCACGCTCGATTGCCGTCCTGTGGATCCCATCCGGCTCGTGCACGACGCCGTCGAATCCCAACGCGCCGCGGCCGACGAGAAGTCCGTACGCCTCGAAGTC
>DATMSC010000276.1:0-14789 GCA_035565595.1 Longimicrobiales bacterium
ACATCGGCCAGCTCCGTGGCGAAAATCTCGGCGCCTCGGCGCTGCCGCCTGTTGACGAGCTGGAGTACCCGCATCAATCCGGGACCTCGAGGACCGCGCCACTGCCGAGCACGCGCCGGTAAACCGACTCGAACCCGCGTACGCTGAGCCGGACGTCGAGGTGATCGCGCATCCGACGGCGGGAAGCCTCCGCGAGTGCGAGGCGGCGCCTGCCGTCGTTCAGGAGCGCCAGTACGTGGCCGGCGAGGACGGCCGCGTCCGACGATGGCTCGAGGATACCCGCGTCGCCAACCACATCCGCCACACCGCCCACGAGGGTCGATACGACCGGAACCCCCGCGGCCATGGCTTCAGCGATGGCCAGGCCAAAGCCCTCGTAACGCGAGGTGGAGAGGAAAACATCGGACGCGTGGTAAACGTCCGGCAGGTGTTCGACGAACCCCGGCATCAGGAGCCGCTCGCCGAGACCGAGGCGCATTGCTTCCTCCCGCGCCGATTCGACTCCGGCGCCCTGACCCACCAGGAGGAACCAGACATCGGGGCGTGCGTCGAGGACATGGCGCGCCGCCGCCAGGAACAGTTCCGGTCGCTTTTCCGGAACGATCCGCGCGACGTACGAGACCACCGGGGCGTCCGCAGGCACCCCGAGGGCCGCCCGGGTCGGAACCCGCCGATCGGGGTCAGGTGCGAAAGCCTCTGTGTCGACGCCCAGCGGAACCAGGCGGAATCGCCGCGGCTCTATGCGCCACGCGTCGGCTGTGGCCTCGAGCACCGCCCGGGAATGTACCATTGGCGTGAAGCCGAGGCGTTTCACCAGAATGCGCTCGAAGCGCCGGTTGACAGGGGACATGCGCCCGGCCTGCGGTGCGTCGTGGACTTCGAGCACGCCGCGGTGGCGGCCGGCCGCCGCGAGCGCAGCGTATGACGCAGTTCCGCTGTGGAGATGCAGTATGTCCGGCTGCACGCGACGAACCACCTCGCGGATACCGCGCATCGCCCGAAGGCGGAGTCCAGCCGACGGCTGCCCGCTGATGCCAAGGGCGTGGTAGGTGATGCCGTCGCCGAGCGATGCCGGTGCATCCTCGGTGTGTATGGGCCGCACCGTGCACACGTGCACGTCGAACGAACTGCGGTCGAAGTGGCGGAGGAACGCGCGCGTGACGATGGGCACGCCGCCGCCGCGGAAAAGCCGCCACAGCACGAAGAGGATGCGCGGGCGATTCACGAACGACCCATTGCGGCGGCCGCTTCGAGGACGCGCCGGGCCTCTGCCACCGTGCCGAGCTCCCGGGCCGCGAACTCGGCGGCGATCCGACCCGTAGCAGCGGTGCCCTCCGGATTTCTGGCCGCCTGGAGCAGCCGCTCGGCAAGCGCTGCGGCGTCGCCTGCCGGCACGAGCCAGCCCGCGCCACTCCGTGTGATCGTGCGGCGCACATCCCCCGCATCGACGCCGACCACCGGCACGCCGGCCGCCATGTACTCCCGCATCTTCATGGGAGAGTAATGGAAGGTCTCGGCCGACTGCGCCTGGAGAACCGCCACGTCGAACGCCGCGACGTAGGCACCGACCTGCGTGTGGGTCACGCTGCCCGTGAACGTGACCCGGTTCTCCAGACCGGCGGCACGCACGCGTTCCCTGACGTGAGTGGCCATGGGTCCGTCACCGACGAGAAGGAGATGGCATTGCGGTTCAGCGGACGCCACGGCCTCGAATGAATCGAGCAGCAGGTCCAGCGCGTGGAACGGGCGGAATGTGCCGACCCATCCGATGACGAAGGCGTCGCCGAGCCCCAGCGCGGCTCTGGTGTCATCACGCCTCCCACGGTCGAAGTACCGGAGATCGGCCGTACACTGCGTGACCATGACCCGTGACGGGTCGACGCCGAACTGTTTCACGGCCTCACCCACTTCTTCGCTCACCACCAGGACCAGGTCGGCGGCGCGCAGCGGGCCGCCGTCGCCGAAGCGCGCCATCAGCCATTCCCAGCCGGGGCGTCGGATCCCCCACCGGCGAGCTTCCCAGACGTACGGCGCATCGACGTACTGGACGAGCGGCACACCGAGGCGGTCAGCCAGCGCACGGCCACGGGTGTGGAACGGGTCGTGGTGCTGCCACACGATGGGTGTCCCGCGGTACCGCTCCGGCGAGGGCACGGCGTCGGGTCGCAGTCGCCCGCGGAGGAGCCAGCGACAGTCCTTGATCAGAGTTTCGGCCCGGATCGCCGGACGGGAAGTGCGCCAGGTCCGGGACCGACGCCGCGCGGCGGACCGCTCCAGCCCGCTCAGCTCTTCCCGAACCGCTTCCGCGGTGAGCACGCGATCTCCCGCCAGGACTTCGGCGGCGCCGACAATTTCCGCAAGCGCCTCGGCCCAGTTGGCCGCGGTGATCCAGAGGGCGCTGGCGCGAAGGAGGCGGGTTGAGGGAAAGAGCAGGGGTACGCGTGCGAACCGGCGCTCGGTCATGCCCGCGATCACGGCGTCCCCGTCCGGGCGAGATCGCCCAGGATCCGGCGTGCAACGCCTTCCGGTGGTTCCCTCGTCGTGTCGTATGAGAGGACCGGTACCCCGACGAGGGCCAGCATCGTGGTCAGTGTCCGGTCGAGGCGGTGAAGCATCGTGCCCAGTTGCGCGACGGGTCTGTCCGACAGGACCCCTGCCCTCCCCGCGATCCGATCCATCGCGACATCCTCGGGCACCGACAGTGCAACCACGACGTCGGGCTTGTTTAGAGATGCGAGCGCGCGCCGGAAATTCCACGGCCGACTGCGCGTGGCCGCCGCCAGGCAGAGAGCGTTCAGCGGGCCTTCCTCGAGAATGCGCAGACCCGGGCCGCGGCCTATTTCGGCTGCGGCCCGGTTGCGCCGACACAGATTGATCATCCAGCTCAACCCCTCACCACCACCCTCACGCATGGCACACGCGATGACTCCCAGAGCGAGCCCCGGCTGGCCGACTACCGACGCAATGCGATCCCACCGGATTTCGCGCCGCGTCAAGCGCTCACCTGCCGGGGAATAGTAGCCGATGAGGTTGTATCGCGACGTCGGGATTCCATCCGCGCTGGCGGCTTCGGACAGACATCTGGCGACCGTGCTCTTCCCCGCGCCCGGCAACCCCACGAACTCGACGAGCAGCGTGGAAATACCGTCCGGACTCCCGGTGGGCTCACGACCAGCGAACGTGCGTTGCTCCGCTGGAGCGCGCATGCGGTCGCTCACGATGTCGTCAGGCTTCACCAGGACGCGATCGGAGGATCGTCAGGGACAGACTACCCGGGCGCGTATCGACCCGGTGAGCCGGCCGGCGCGGTAGGCGATGCTCTGAATCCACCAGCGTCGCTGCCGGGTCGCCAGTCGGTAACTTCGAGCGGCCAGCGCCACGTAAGGCCGGAGCATGCCGACAGCGTCCATCCGCAGGCCGAGAATGTCCCGGTATTTCTTGTAGGCGATCACGTCGTAGTAGCCCCAATTGAAGCGCTGCCTGGCCATCTGCCGCAGCTTCACACGCTCCGATCGGTACAATACGGCCTCAGGCGCCCACCCGAGCCGGGTCCCGCCGATGTATGCGCGCACGCAGATGTCCACGTCTTCGCTGCAGATCATGCCTTCGTCGAAGCCGGACAACGCTTCGAAATATTCTCGCCGTATCCCGAGGTGTCCGGCGCCGGCAATCGGAACGAGGTTCATGAACCGGCGAGTGAGGCCACGCGACTCGGGTTGCATGTCGTGCGTCACGTCGACGATGGGCGAGGGGCCCGCCGGTATCACTGGCCCCGTCGCAAGCCGATAATGCTGAAGCGCATCGGCCAGACCTCTGACCCACCCTCGATCGACACGATCGTCGGCGTCACAGAAAAGGATCAGCGGCGCATTGGCGAAGTGCGTGCCGATATTGCGCGCGGCAGCCGGTCCCCGCCGCGCGGACGCATCGATGACACGAATGTCCAGGATCCCGCGATACGTCTCGGCTACGGCGCGGGTATCATCAGTCGAGCCATTGTCGGCGACAATGACCTCGAAAGGTGGAGCATCCTCCTGATCTGCGAGTGCGCGGAGTTGGCAACCCAGCGTCGTAGCCGCGTTGAACGCCGGGATGATAACGCTTGCTGCAAACATCACATTCATTCAGGCCAGACGGAAGACCGGAGACGCTCAGAGAATCGCCCTGCCACGCACCGTGTGCGTCCGGGAAAGACAACGACACGGCATCCTCCCCACCTCGCCCCAGGAGACGATCGCGCAGCTCGATCGCCCATGCGAGCCGCCGCTGCCCGATGAGCGACTCCGCACGTTTGGGCCGGAGCTGCGAGGGCGTCAATGGACCCATTGATTCACGACGAGCCCGCCCGGGAAGGCGACGATGTCGGAGCGTCGTCGGGTGCGGCCGTGTCGACTGCGGGAGCCACGGCCATCCCCACCCGCGCGCAAACGCCACCCATCTCGAGGGCACTGAGCGCGTCCTCACGGGCAGAAAACGCTCCTTCGAATGGACCCCGCGAGCCGTCCGGCTCTGTGCGCCGCACTGGCGATCCACCATCGGCGTCGTGGCGTTGCAAGCAGGTACGCTCTCGTGGGGATGGCCAGGTACGGCCTCAGCATATCCCACCCCGTGCGGCGCAATGTGGGGAGCTGGCGGTACTTGGCGTACACGTCGACGTCGCTCATCCCCCAGGCGAACGCCTGCTTTGCGACCTCCCGGAGCGTTTCCCGCTCCTGGCGATAAACGACAGCCTCCTGCTCCCAGCGTATCTCGGTCCCCCGGATGTGGGCACGAACGCCAAGATCTGCGTCTTCGGAGGGGGAAATCGAGGGATCGAAACCGCCGAGGTCAGACAGGATCGCTGCGTGCACTCCGAGGTTGCTCGTGGCCGCATACGGCACACGATTGAGGAAGCGGCGCTCGATCGACTTCGGTGCGCGAATCGGGCCGGTGGGCTCGACCGCCAGAGCCGAGGGTCCGCACCGAATGACGGGGCCGGTAGCCATGGGGGCTGATTTCAATGCCCGCCACATGGCTCCGACCCAGCTGCAGCTCACACGATCATCGGCATCGCAGAAGAGCAGGCATGAATATCGTGTCGCGGCTGCCGCGGAGTTCCGTGCGAATGCGGCCCCCCTGACTGCCGAGGCGTCGACGATGCTCACATCCAGCTTTGCGGCGAAAGCCTTCACGACTTCGCGGGTGTCGTCGGTCGAACCGTTATCGGCGACAATGACTTCGAACCGCGGGGCCTCCCGCTGTCCTGCCAGCGCATCGAGTTGGAAACCAAGCGTATGACCGGCGTTGAGCGCCGGAATGATTACGCTCACCATCCTGCGGCCGTCGGGACAGGATCAACTGTCACCCCAGGGAATCGGCGCCATGAACCCGTGGCGAATCAGGTCGCCGGAATCCCTGAACGTTGCGGTGTCGGCGTTTTCGAGAGCCAGTTCCCGGCCACTCGACAGTACCTCCACGTACTTCCTGTAAGACCGCGCGCCCATGAAATGCTGGCCGTCCGCCACGGCTTCCGCGCTCCGTTCCTTGAAATCCGCAAAGAGCTTGAAATGGAGCAGCGCAGCATACGGCACGTCGAAGTTGCGCCAGTAGGGGAGCGGCAGATGGATGGACTGCTCCATGAGGGTGTACCGATCCCAGAAGATGACCGGAAACTTCGATCGGTTCCCCCGAGTGCCGAACAGTCGTGCGCGCACACCGCCATTGAGCACGATACCAAGTGTGGTACGGGTCGCAGTGTTGCCCGCGGCATCGAACCGGTCGGCGATCTCCCATGGCTCGCGGGTGGGATCGAATTCCGCGGCGGCGATGCCGTGCGCCGGGAACATGTCGATCATCGGCGCCAGAACCCGCCTGAGCCTTCGCCTTTCGAGGAACCTGATGAATTCGGGCAAGGGATGCCGATCCATTCCGTCGTAGATCAGGAACTCGTCCGCGTCGACGTTGACGTACCAGCGATCCAGGCCAATACGCTCGGCGAGGATCTGACGCCAGTGTTCACCCAACTTTGCCTCGCCGAAGCGGACGTTGGACGTGAACGCCCTGACATCCGGCTCGGACAGGAGCAGATCCAGCGTTCCGTCGGTGGACTGGTCATCGACGACGAAAAAGCTGGTGACGCCCAGTTTCCGGTAGTGCCTCAGGAATGGAATGAGGCGATTTCCCTCGTTTCGTGCGACCACCAGGAGCGGCAGTTCCCCGGTCGGGACTCGCCGCGACCGGCCTACCTCCGTCACCTCGATCCGGCTGATCAGGGGGCGGCGACGACGAAACTTGATACGATCGAGTTGCGACCGCACGCCGACCCGGATACGCGTGGACCACGGCAAGGCCTCCCAGAAGTCGCGGTACCCCCAGAGCACCGGCACCGCACTCCCCGAGCCAGTGACGGAAACGCCCGTGGCTCTATCCGTCGCCACGTCCGATGCGCTCATGCGATCACCCTCCGTGTTGTGCGCGGGTGGCACACGCCCTCTGGCGTCAGGGACACACCACGCCGGCCCGAAGAGATCCGACGATTCGGCCCGCACGGCGGGCGGCCCATTTGATCCACCAGTGGCGCCGGGCGGTCAACAACCAGTACGACCTCGCGGCCAGCACGAGGTACGGTTTTGTCATCTGCCACTTCGTCCGCTCGATCGTCCCGGAGAGCTGGAGCTTCTTGTAGAGCAACGCATCATATACTCCCCAGAAGAAGTGCTGCGACACCGCGGCGGCGAGGGAGGCGCGTGCGGTGCGAAAGACAACGGCCTTCGGAGCCCATCCCGGTTCCGATCCAAGGAGCCTTGCCCGGAGCGACAGGTCCGCGTCCTGGCAGTAGCGCATCTCACGGTCGAACCCCGAAAGTCTGGAGAACAATCTGGCAGTCAGCCCCATGTTGCTCCCGGCCGCGTATGTCACGACCTCCAGGTAGCGGTATCGCGGACTCTCCTGCCGCCGGGATTGGATTTCGGGTTCAGTGAAGATTGGCGCGGGGCCTGCGAGAATGAGCGGGCCCGTGACGATGTCATGACTCGACAGCGCCTCGTGCATGGCACGAATCCACCCCGAACCGACGCGGTCGTCGGCATCGCAGAACAACAGGTACGGTGTTCTTGCAATGGCGGCCCCCGTGTTTCTCGCGAACCCCGCGCCACGGCATTCCGAAGCATCCACCACCCGGAGATCCAGCCTGCCGCTGAACGATTGTGCGATGGCCGCAGTCTCGTCGCCCGAGCCGTTGTCTGCGACGATGACCTCGAAAGGCGGTGCAGCTCGCTGATTCGCAAGGGCTTCCAGTTGGCAGCCGATCGTACCGGCGGCGTTGCGCGCCGGTATGATGACACTCACGTGCGGCGTGGCGCCCATCACCGGGCGTGTCCACCGGTCGACGGTGCGTCCAGCTTCTCAGGCATGTACCGGATGAACCTGAAATGATGCATGGTCGATATGTACCGGCTGGACGACCCGAGCTGCATGCAGTTCGTCGGTTGCGAGGTCGTTGCCGGGAGTGCGCGCGGGACGGATTGCACGCCGGCTACTCGACGCCTCCTTCTGCGGCGGAATCCCCGTGGATCCGGCTGCCGGTCCCTGCTCCGGGCATGGGCCCGGCAGGTCAGGGGGATCGATCGCGGAAGTCAGACGTGGATTCCGATGCAGTTGATTCGGATGCGAACCGTCGCCAGGCTTGAAGCAGTGGCCCCGGGTCGAGAGGTACCGGAGGCTCCGCGAATTCCACGAGGCGATGGATCCCCAGATTCCAGTCTGCGGGCCGTCGTTGCCTCGCCGTGGCTGCGTAGTAGTCGTGGAACTTGAACTCCCCGCCCCGCAGACGCTTCGTTGGCTGGACCCAAACCGCCGGGACACCGTATGCCTCCGCGACGATGATCCCGTGCAGCGACGACGAAATGATCACGTCGCAGGCGACGATCCGGTCCACGACCCGGCGCCAGTCGCCGCACGTGACGTCGATCTCGGCAACCGAGGGGTCGCCGGTGAACATGACATCTAGATCCTTGTAGTGCGCGACGACGCCCACTTCACGTCGAGGTTCCGGCTTCGGCCGATAGATCAGTGGCAGGAGGTAGGCGGGGTCGCCGTACACCTCCGGCACGTCGCCCCTGATCAGGGCACGGGTCCGCGGCCCGCGGACGGCCAGGAAGCGGATGCCGCGCCCATCGAGCCGCTCGTTGTACAGGGACCCGGCTCCCCACACCACATCGCCGGGCCTCGCCAGGCGCAGGAGCGATCCCAGCGCCAGCAGCTTGCCGCGGCACCCCGAGTCGACGTAAACGGGGTCGGCGCCGGATACGTGGGCTACGATGTCCGGCGATAGCAGGTCGCCGAAGTTCGACACTTTGCGGTACCAGTACATCGGGAGCGGGCGTGGCGGCAGCCCCGGCACGATAGCCCTGGCCAATCTGCTGGCTGCGCCCGCCTGCGGAGTGCATGCAGCGACGACGATCTGGTAGCGCGCGGCGGTGGTCCTGTTCCTGATCTCGACCGCCGTGCGCCGCACCACTCTGGCGAAGCGACCCGGGATCATGCGAAACCGGCCGGACATGCGGCTGACCGACTCCCCTCGACCCGTCCCTGAAGCGACTGACCCGCGAACACCGAATGCCGACTCACGTGCCGCGGTTCGGAGCTGGATGAATCGCTCGGTAGAGCCAGCGCTTCGCGCGACGATAGAGTGATGGCGGTTTCGCCTCGTGCCGCCAATGGGCGAGGGATGCATTCGGCGGGTAACCCGCATCGGCCCGCCGCCTCGACACATCCCGCAGGAGCATTCGCAATGCGGGGCGCGGCAGTGGCGCGACAAAGTGCAGGACAGGCTTTGCGGGGTTGGGCCGCTCGAAGGCCAGGATCTGCTTCGTGTAGTACGTCGGCGCAGGCTGCGGATAGACGCCGAAACCGTATCGCCCGCCGGTGATCCCGAAGGCGAATTCGTCGCCCAGCCCCGACGGTGGATTCCTGCCGTCCCAGAGCTTGACCAGAACCTCCTCGCGATAACACTCGTGGCACGCATCCAGGAGAGGGAGCGCCGCCTCTCGCCGGAGGTGGAAAACCCCGCTGTTCGTCTTCAGATAGCGGTCGATCCCGATCCGGTCCATGAGGTCGTGCGAATAGAAGCCCTGGTGCCAGCGGTTGCGGTCACTGCGGAAGAGATATTCCCCGGTCATGGTGATGGGTGCCGGCTGTGCCCGGGTCCAGAGCGGGTCGGTGTCGGCGAGGATAAGGCAATCGGCGTCCACGAACACCGTCTCATCGTAAGGTGTCACCCGGGCAGCCGAATACTTCAGCGCCCGGTGGTGCCGGAATTCGTCCGGGACGATGCGGATGTCGGTGAACAACCCCGGGAACCGGCGCTCTGCCAGCTCGGCCGTCGGGTGGTCGGCCCCGAGCGCAACCGGGCGGTCATCGAACTGCCGGAGCGAGAGCACCATGTCGACGGCCATCTCGAGGAATCGAGGGCGGCCGACGGCCATGGTGAGATATCCCTTTCGAGTCTGTTTCATACGCTTCAAGAAGGTGCCGGAGTCGACAGCAGCCCTACGGCCCGCAGCACCCGGTGCACGGCCGAGGTCACGGCCTCCTGGCCATAACGCTGTTCGTAGAGCGAGCGTGCGCCGGCTGACAGGACGCGTCGCGCCTCCGGGTCGGACATAAGTGCAACGCACGCCGAAGCGAAACTGGCCGGATCTTCGGCCAGGAGGATCTCGCGCCCGTGTACCGCGTCGATCCCCGCAGCGCCGACGGGCGTGGAGACAACGGGCACACCTCGCGCGAAAGCCTCGAGGATCTTGACGCGCGTGCCGCTTCCGTACCGGACGGGGCTGACGGCCACGGACGCCCCGGCGTATTCGGCCGCCAGGTCGTCCACCTCGCCAACTACTTCTACACCATTGCCGGCCAGGCGCCGCACCCGGGGCGGGGCCCGGCCCACGAGCCGGACGATCGCGTCCGGACGCGACGTGCGGATCCCCGGGAAGATCTCGCGCACGAAGTACTCCGCCGCATCCGCGTTGGGATCGTACTCGAACTGGCCCACCAGGAGAATGCGAAGCGACGCTCCGGGCGCCGTGGCGAACGGAACGTCGGGGAACCCATTCGGAACCAGGTAACAGTTGCCAGCCCCGAATGCCGTACGATCAGCAACATTTGCCACTGTGACCGCATCGACCTGCCGAGCGATCCGCTCCTGACACCTGCGCCAAGCCCCGGCGTTTAGCTTTTCAGCAACCCGCCCGTTCCAACTCCGCCGCCGTCCGCGAAGGTCACCGGCCTGCGCCAGTTTTGCGTCCTCGAGGTCGTCCAGGTCCACGATTACCCTCCGAGCCGGAATCCCACCGGCAAGCTGCAACGTGACGGGCCGGAAATACCAGATGACGTCGTAGTCACCGTACGTGGAGAGTCGCGGCGGGCGTTCCCACTCGACAAGTTGGAGCGGCCTGGCCGGCCACACCATCCAGCCCAGCCGCGCGATAAGATTCGGGCGTATGCGGCGGACCGCGATCTCTCGCACGCTCCGCACCGGAGCCGTGGGCGGAACCCACTCGGCCCACCCGCCGACTTCGCCGACGTAGGCAAGATCCACCTGGCCGGCATTGGCCAGCGCTTCCAGGATCATCATCCGCCGAATCGCCGAGCCGGAGCGTACAGGCCAGATCCGGGAATGACTGACGGCGAGGATCTTCATTCGGCGGGCCGGGCAACCGTTTGCCCCTGGACGACATCAGGAGCAGCTCGATGTCGTCGGCCGGGAACGCGCACCAGGCACCGGCTCGGGATCCCGCGCGACCGCCTCATCCGCCCGGTCGCGTACGAGTTCAATTCAATGGGGAGCAGCGTTCGGCCGCCCATCGCGGACCCTCTCCATCGAGATGCTACGCCCGGGGCACATATACGGAATTCTCATGGAGCGTGGTCAGCCGTTCGTAGCCAAGCCCCAAAATGCTGTCAGAAAACCACGGGCTCTGCTCGAGCGTGCTCCGCGGCATCACCTCGACAATGAGGATTGGCAAGCATCGCCGAATCGTGGCCACCGCGCCCATCAACGCTTGCTCTTCGTATCCCTCGAGGTCGAGCTGCATGATTCCGACATCCCTGTCCCCCGGGACCACGTCGTCTATCGCCACGATATCAACGGGCTGGGCCGCCCGGGCGCCGGATGTATCCTCGACGATGCGAGACGCGCCGCCCAGGGCACGCCCCTTTGCGTCCACGGTTTCCACGTAGAGCTGCTGCCTCCTCGCCCCGATCCCTGCGTTCGTCAACCTGACGTTGCGCAGCCCATTGAGCTCGATGGTAATCCTTGCACAGCGGAAACTCTCATGATTCGGCTCGAAAGCCCACAGCAGTGCACCTGGCTCCAATGCGCCGGACAACGCCGGTAGGAAATCTCCAAAAAACGTCCCCGCGTGCACGACATCGCGGGGGCCGCAGTGTTCGATCATGTACTCGAGGGTCTTCGGCTCATAAACCGCTCCCGATAGAACCGCCTTTGCAGCGGGACGGTGACTGGACGATGTCGGAACGCAGTAGCCTCCGTACTTGTTGTAGGCGATCGAGCAATCGAGTACGGAACGGCCATCGTACGCGAAACGCGCTTTTCCGGGAATACTACCGGGGAGGGCACCTTCTACCCGCTCCTCCGGGCGCCACTTCTTCGGAACGACCGCCTTCACCAACCTCTTCATAACGCAATACCTCGTCCTGTTCTCACCCAAGGTCAGTGCCAACACGGGTGATGGCCGGGGGCACCCCTCCGGATCGAAGTCGATCCAGATTCCATGTCGCCCATCGTCGGCTTCTATGCGATTGGCGAGATTCTCGCGCTCGCGGCGCAGTCACCGCCGAGCCTGGCGAGACGGCTTCCCGAAAAGTCCACGTCGCGGCGGCCGGGCCCAATACCCGCTAGCACCTCGACATCGCTCCGACTCGCACGACCGCCAGGTCCAGGCAGCAGGGAGAGCGTTCACACGCACCATCGTCGCAGCACTGCATTGCCAATCCCCGCCGGCTCCCTCGCACTATCCCGGGATTCGGATTCCGGACTCCAGTAGCCGAGCACCCTCAGGAGATCTCCGCCGATGTCCTGCACCAGGGCGAGCTCGGCTCCCGAAAGGCTCTTCCAGCGCCCGCGTCCATCGAAAAGCGGCTGGTTGATTTGCCACCCGCGGGACTGTCCGGCCGGGCATCGTTTTCGAATAGTACGTCTTGGGAACCTTGTAATAAATCCTGATACTCGGAACCGATGAATTCGAGCACACCTCGTATTGTGGACTGGAACGATTCGACGAGGTCCTCGTACTTCACGACACGCACGCGTGGATGGTCCCAGTACGGCCGTCCCAGCGTGTTGTCCGACACCCACCGTCGGATCCCCTTTTCGAGACTACCGGTTCTGTCCCTGATGGAGCACGCTACGTCTCGCCCGTCGCGAAGCATGAGGAGGACTCTCGCGCCGGGATCCAGATTCAGAGCCTGTCCATGCACCGGATGTGCCTGGGCGTTTTCTCCACCCACCTGGACTTGCCGGCCACGACGGTACGCATGTCGAACCGTTTCATCGCGGCCATCGGGTTGGACGCGTACGCGAAATTGGTCTCGCGGGGAATCGCGTATATACTGGAGTGATACCTGAGCACCGCGAGCATGAGCGATGTCCCGCTGTGCCCGCAACCCACGATGAACGTCGGTGGATGGCGTATCTGGTGACCCAACACCATCTTGTGATAGTTGTACCGCAATAGAAAGAGTGCCCGTTCGGTACACACGCGCAGTCTTTTCATGGCCATGACATCTGCCTTCTCGAAAATCGCGCATCCAGAGGTTAGTGAAACGATGTCGCCGCGGCCAGGTCATACCCGCCCGGTACCGCCTGCAAGTTGTCACGGGACGCTGTAGTGACGATCGGGCTCGAATCCTGGCTCTACGTCAGCGACGCACGTGGCCAGGCGCCCTCGAATGGCGTTTGCCGATCGGGGGGCGGTCTTTCGCCCCAACCCCCGTACCACCGGGAGCCGATACGACGGCGGCCGCGCTCGCAAGTGACGAATCGAGTCATGGACAGAATACGCGAAAGCGGAACGACCCCACAATGCGCCCTGCCCGTTGCGAAGCATTGATGATCCAGCTCCACCGGCTGCGCGTGAATAGCCGGTACGGTGTAACCACCAGCACGAGATACGGTCTCAGGACCGTCCACGCCGGTCGTCGGAACAGTCCCGTTCCCCTCAGCTTCCTGTATACCTTCGCGTTGTAGAAACCATATCGGAAGAATTGGCGCGCGGCTCCCGCAAGCGATTCCCTGCGCGCGTGATAGACCACGCCGTCGGGCGCCCACGCGAGCTCCGCGCCGGCGAGCTGCGCCCGGATGCTCAGGTCGGCATCTTCCCCACACTGGAGGCCGGGATCGAACCCGCCGAGTTCGCGGAACAGCTCCGCGCGTATTCCGAGGTTGTTGGACGCCGAAAACGGGATACGGTCGAGGTAGAGCCGCGGTGCCGTCTGTTCCGTGCGAGGGCGGTACCGCTCGGCGTCCTCGAGGCGCGACGCATCCACGTAATACGTGGGGCCCGTGACGATCCGGTGCTTCTCGAGCGCCCGGTGCATGGCACCGACCCAGGCGTCGCTGACGCGGTCGTCGGCGTCGCAGAAGAGCAGGTGCGGCGCGCGCGCCGCAGCCGCGCCGACGTTGCGCGCGTGAGCTGGTCCGCGGCGGTCCGACGAGTCCACGATCCGGATTGCCAGGCGATCCGCGAATCCCTCGGCAACGGAGCGGGTGCCGTCCGTAGAGCCGTTGTCCGAGATGATGACCTCGAACGGCGGTGCATCCTGTTGCCTTGCGAGCGCCGCGAGCTGGGTCGGCAGGGTGGCTGCGCCGTTTCGGACGGGGATCACCACGGAGACTCTCGGCTCTACGGCATCGCCGCCGCCTGCCACGAATCCAGGGGTTCCCACTTCACGGTCGCTCACGAAACCCAACCCGTCGACCGCCCGCGAAAGCGGTTGACCCAATGACTCCATGTGGAGGATACGCGGTGGTGGGTCCCGGGACCTGTCACCAGCCCGAGCCCAAGCATCGCCCACGCCCGCCCATTCACCGGATCCAGGCGCAGCGCATTCAGGAGTTTGCGTCGCCATCCCCGGCGGTCGCCGATCGCGCCATATTTTCGAGCGAGGCGATACTCCCAGCGGCTGCGCAGCCGCCGGTCCCGCTGGTATTCCGGGTACTTTCCGAGAATGCGTTCGAGCGCGCGGATCCGGCCCGTCTCGCTGCGGCTGAGCGATCCGGGCGTGACGTGGCCGATGAAGAGCGGCTCTGGCACCGTGACGTACCGGAAACGCCGGGAGAGCCGGATATTCATGTCCATGTCCATGTAGTTCGTGAGCTCGGCGTCGAATTCGCCGACCTCGTCGAACGCCCTCCGGGGCACGAGCAACGTTTGCATGAGGACCATGTCGGTCTCCAGCAACTCGCGGTGCACGTCGCCGTCGAGATGGATTCTCCGGATGCGTTCGCTGCCGTCCGGCTTGATCCACCGCTCGTAGCTGTGCACCACGACATCGTCGCCGTGGGCGTGCATGGCTTGAAGCTGTTTTTCGAGCTTCTCCGGCGCCCACTCGTCGTCATCATCGTTAACAGCCCGTGGTAGAAATCGCGGCCCGGAAGGATGGCGCTGAGGCGCTGGGATGCGTATTCTGATGCCATGGCTATGGGAAAGCGAACACAGGGAGAGCGCCAGTCGGAGCTCTGGATCGCGACGAGCGAGATCGTCCAGACGCCCGGCCACGTGTTCTACGACCGG
>DATMSC010000277.1:0-4490 GCA_035565595.1 Longimicrobiales bacterium
AGCGCCATGTCCGTATCGTTCTGCAAGACCCGGGGCAGCCTAGAAAAGCCGGATGTTGATGTAGCGGCGGGGGTTCTCGCGGATGTCCTCCAGGAGCTGACGGAGCTGCAGGTTGGTCTCGACGATGTCGCCGTACAGATCCGGGTCCTGGAGCAACTGACCCAACGTGCCGTCCCCGGCGTTGATGCGCCGGGCCACCTCGTCGAGCGTGCTGAACGCGCTCTCCGCCGTGGTGAGGATCTCCCGAAGCTCGTCGCTCATCTCCGCGAGCGATGCAGTCACGGCATCGACGTTTTCGGCGGAGCTCCGAACGTTGTCGATGATTGCGTTGAGCTGGCCTTCATCCAGCGCCGTTTCGACCTGCTCGAAGGCGCGACGAACGGTCTCCGCCGCATCGCCGAGCGACCGCGTCGTCGCCTGCAGGTTTTCCGCCACTGCATCCAGCGTCTGCTGCTGGGCGTTGACCATCTTCGTGAGCTCGGTGCTCACGGCCTCGATGTTCTCGATCGCACGGCGGATGTTCAACGCGGTCTCCTCCGTGAACGCGATCTCCACCCGTTCCGTGACCACGGCCAGGTTCTCCGCGATCCGGTCCGCGACCGCCGTGAGGCGCGACATGTCCGGGAGCGCGTAGCCCGGCAGCATGGAGCCGCTGCGCGGCTGCGCGTAGTCATAGCGCATGAACTGCGCACGCGGGTGGATCTCGGCCTGCCAATCGCCGAACATGGACTTGGGCGACAGGATCACGACGGGTTCCTCGGGTAGCGCCACATCGTCGCGGATCCGCATCTGCACGATCACCCCCTCGCCGCCCGGCTCGAGGATGATGTCCGACACGCGGCCGATCCCCACGCCCCGCAGGACCACCGGATTGCCCTGCTGCAACTGGCCGACCTCGCGGAACCTCGCCTCGATCACAGTGGCTTCCTCACCGAATACGGTGCCCTTGAGCCATATCGTGCCGATGACGACGACGAGGATGCCGGCCAGGATCGTCGCGCCGACAACTGCTTCCGTCGTCCGTTTCATGCCGCTCCCTGCATCAGTTCGGGTCGCCCTTCGACGAAGCCGCGCACGACAGGATCTTCCGAGTGCATGATGGCGTCCGGCGGACCGACCTGCCGGATGCGGCCGCCGTGCAGCATCGCGATCCGGTCCGCGATCCGGCACGCACTGGTCATGTCGTGCGTGATCACCACGCTCGTGACGCCGAGATCGCTCGCCATCTTGAGGATCAGCCTGTCGATCAGCGCCGTTGTGACCGGGTCCAGTCCGGTCGTCGGCTCGTCGTAGAGTATGTAGCGTGGCCGCGTCGCGATCGCCCTCGCGAGCCCCACGCGCTTCCGCTGGCCGCCGGAGAGCTCCGCCGGCATCCGGTTCTCATACCCCTCGAGTTCGACCCTGGCCAGCGATTCGAGGACGCGGTCGCGAATCGCTGCTTCGGTCATCCCCGGTACCCGACGAAGCCCCATTGCCACGTTTTCGCCGACGGTCATGGAATCGAAGAGTGCGGCGAACTGGAAGACGTATCCGATGTTGCGACGCAGCTCGTAGAGGCCGCGGCGGTCGAGGGAGCGTACATCCCTGCCGTCGACCGTGACCGCTCCGGAATCCGGCGGGATCAGACCGACGATCGTCTTGAGCAGGACGGACTTGCCGGAACCCGAACCGCCGATGACGGCCATCGTCTCGCCTTCACGCACTTCGAGCGAGAGCTCGTCGAGCACGCGGTGCTCGCCGAACGACTTGCAAACACGGTCGAGGACAATGCTCATAGGAGCGCGACCGCCCAGAACGCATTCAACACGAGGATCAGCATGCTGCCGGCGACAACCGCGCGAGTCGTCGCGCGGCCCACGCCCATGGCGCCTCCGGATGTCGTGAAGCCGTTGTGGCACCCGACGAGTGTGACCGCCAGGCCGAACGACGCCGCCTTGATCAGCGAGTACGTGACGTCGAAGGGTTGGAAGAAGAGTCGTAGTCCGCGGATGAACTCGGATGTCGACAGGTCCAGCAGGTTGATCGCCGTGATCCACGCGGCGACGATCCCCATCGTGTTGGCGAACGCGACCACGACCGGGAACATCACGACGCCCGCGACCACGCGGGGCACGACGAGATAGGAGATGGGATCGTAGGCCAGAGTTTCGAGCGCGTCGATCTGCTCCGTCACGCGCATGGTGCCGATCTCGGCGGCGATGTTCGCGCCAACGCGGCCGGAGAGGGCGAGGCCGGTCAGCACGGGGCCGAGCTCGAGAATCATGGTTTTCTGTACCAGGACTCCCACGAAATAGAGCGGCACCGCGCCTGTAAACGTGTACGAGGCCTGGAGTGACAGAACGATTCCGGTGAACGCGGAAATGAAGAGCGCGATCGGCACCGAATCCACGCCCAGCCGCGCCATCTGGCGGATCACGTTGGCCGGCCAGGTCGCCGTATCCGTCGCAGCGCGCGCGGTAGCGGCAGCGAACGAGCCGAATTTGCCGAGCGCACCAGCCGCGTTCACGCCCGTCCGCCCGAGCTGCGCGAACGGCAGAATCCATTGCTGGCTCATGGTTTTGAAGATAGCCGAGCCGCTCCGGCATTGTCTACCCCGAGGCACGGTGCCTGCCGTATCCGCCCCTGGGCCCGCTTCGTGCGCCGACACCTGACCCGCCGGCGCGCAGGAGCGGACGGCCTGACCGAAAACCCGTGCGAGGAGGTCGGAAAGTGGCTGCGGACGAACCGTTGGGCGCACCGTTCGAGCCTGGTTTCCAACGCCGGTTCATCGAAGCCAGGGACCTCGACGCCTCGCAGGTCGAGGCCGCCGTACGGCACGGTCTGGAGGCACAGCCGCGCTTCGCCGACAGGCCGTTCGAAGAGGTGGAGGAGTATCTCCGCGAGAGCTGGCAGGGCATGGGGCCCCCTGCCCCCTGGGACCAGGTATGGGACCTGGTGCGCGGCGGCTACGAGTGGCAGCGCGCGGCCGGGGTCAACCGCACGATAGAGCTTGGCGAGGACGCGGCGAGGCGTTTCGTGCAACGGACAGTTGGCGGGTCGGGGAAGGGCGGCGTCCTCGGCGACTCGCCGGCGGCGGGCCCGGGGCGGCAGGCGTCGGGTGAGTAGACCAGGGTATCACCCCGGGTAGGACGAGCCGTGTCGAGCGCCGGTCACACGTAAACGAGCGACGGGACTGGCGGGGCTTCGTCCAGCTCGGCGGCAAGCCGGTAGAATTGCATGAGCCCGCGGACCATATCGTGATCGAGGCGGAAGTCCAGCGACCGCCAGTAGCTGGCGAGCCGTTCGGCCGGAATCCCGAACGTGGTTGCGTAGCGGTCGGCCAGCGTGTCGAGTCGTTCCTGGAAATAGGCATGGGACTCGCGCAGCGCGCCGTGCAGGGCGCGAAGCTCGTCATCCTGCTCGGGCCCCGCCGACACGATCCAGAGCGCGAACGCGAAGGGCAGCCCCGTCCATTCCGCCCATTCGGTGCCGAGATCGATGAGCTGGCGGTTCGTGGCCCCCACGCGTTGCAGAGCCGTGTCTCCGATCCAGAGCGCGGCCGCGGAGCCGGAGCGGAACGGGTCGCTACCGCCGGTCTGGTCGAACCACCTGTAACGCGGCACCACGCCGTACCGCCTTTCGAGGATCAAACGCAGCAGGACGACGGACGTCGCGGAGGCGGTGGTCAGCGCCACCTCACGGCCGTGCAGTTCGGCAGGCGGGACGTCGCTCTCCAGGAGTATGCTCTGAACGGCGCCTCGTGCGCCGATCACGAGGTCCGGCAGCACGCGATAGTGGTCGGCGTGTCGCGCGAACTCGATGCTGGAAGCTGGCGCCACGTCGATCCGGCGATCGGCGAGGAGCCGGTTCAGCTCGGAGGGGAGACCGACGTGCAGCTCGACTCCGGCGGGCGGACCGCAGTCGATGAGCCCGGCATGCACGGGAAAGCAGTTGCTGAAGCCGATGTGTCCGAGTCGTAGCATCGAGCCGTCCGTCCTGCACCCGGGCGCGACGCCCGCGCGCCCTCCGGAGGCGCATAAGATATCATGATTCCACCGGCCCGCGAGAGTCGGTCCCGGCGTCGCGGCCTTGTCATCCTCGCGATCGTCGCGGTACTCGCCGGCGCCACGCTCGTCATCGACAGCATCCTGCCGGGCGGTCGCGCGGCGTACGAGCTGGTGGCGATCCTCCCCGGCGTGACTGGCGTTCGGCCCGGCACGCCGGTTACCGTCGCGGGGTGGCGGGTCGGTTCCGTACTCGTCGTCCGGATGCACGAGGAGCCAGGCAGTCGCCACGCTTTCGCGCTGCACCTCGCCATCGATCGCGCCGCGGCGCCGATGATCCGCGCGGACAGCCGGCTCGGCGTGTCGCGACCGGGGCTGTTCGGGCCGCCGTCGCTCGAAATCGAACCCGGGAGCGCTGGTGCGCCGGCGCTCGAGCACGGCGACACGATCCGCACGCGACCTCCGGTACTTCCCGGCACAATCCCCGATCGCGTGAGCCGGGTCACC
>DATMSC010000278.1:0-2787 GCA_035565595.1 Longimicrobiales bacterium
CGCGAGACCACGCCAGCGCCTGCCACGGGAACCTGAGGGTACCGTACCGTCGCGCAGCGCGTCAAGGGTAGCCGCCGCATGCCCTTGACCCCGACGAGTGGCCTGTTGCATGTTAGCGAATCTCGCCCGTGTCCGATGTTCCCGGTCACCGGTCGCAGCGGGCATTCCGAGCTTCGCAGTCGTCTTCCCATTCGGAGAGCGGAGTCGCCGAGACCGCGTGCCTGTACTGGCGGGGCCCGCCCTGTGGCGCCGGCAGCACGTGCACTTACCCAAGCGGCCCGGACGACCGGGTGTGAACCGCCGACTTCGTGTCAACGCCTCATGAGCGTGCAGCGCGACTCGCGCTGCACGCCCGACGCGTCCATGCAGTCGGTGACGAACGTTTCGCCGGTGTCATCCGTTGCAGAAACCGAGGCGATGCCCGACGCAGGGCACATCTACTGGCGCGGCTGCCGCCGACTCCCGTCACGATCGCGCGTGATCCCGTCATCCGGTGGTGCGGTTGAGCCGGTGGTCTGGCCCTTGCCTCGGCTCATGGGGCAAGGCTCTGCCGCCGCGCCGTGCGGCATTGCCGCCCGATGGTGACGCGGGGCGGGAGACGTCCAGAGCGCCCGGCGCTGCCGGGCATACGCTAACCTCAACGCAGACAATAACGTGTCGAAGGACGAGAACCTCGGCGTACTCGAAGTCGTGAACAGCGGCGCCGGATTCATCCGGCGGCGGGAGAGCAGCTACCTCCCGGATGCCAACGATATTTTCGTTGCTCAGAAGCTGATCGCGACATACGGACTGCGCACGGGCGATGAGATCGCGGGCGAGGTGGGAAGCGCCCCTGGAAAAGGGAAGAGTCCACCGCTCACGCGTATCGAGGCGGTCAATGGTCGCCCACCCGCGCAACTGGCGGGCCGGCCGCAGTTCAGCCGACTGAGCGCGATGCACCCGCGGGAGCGTCTCGTGCTCGAATGCGGGAGCGAACGGAGGGGGCAGCCGGACGTGACGAACCGAGTGATCGACCTGGTCTGCCCACTGGGCAAAGGGCAGCGGGCGATGATCGTCGCACCGGCCAAGGCCGGGAAGACCACAGTGCTCCAGTCCGTCGCCGAAGGAATCGTCAGGAACTACCCCGCCACTTCCCTCTACATCCTCCTCATCGACGAACGACCCGAAGAGATCACCGACATGGAGATGTGCGGCTTCGGGGAGGTCATTGCCTCGAGCTTCGACCACCCCCCGGACCGGCACGTCTCCGTGGCAGAGATCACGCTGGAGCGCGCGCGGCGACGGGTGGAGCTGGGCGAGGACGTGGTGATCATCCTGGACTCGATCACCCGGCTCGCCCGCGCCTACAATGCCATCGAGTCGGGGACAGGGCGCACGCTCTCGGGCGGGCTGGACGCGTCGTCTCTCGAGAAGCCGAAGCGGTTCCTGGGGAGCGCGCGGGCGATCGATCCGGCCATTGGCGGCGGGTCACTCACCATCGTCGCGACGGCGCTGGTGGACACCGGGTCGCGCATGGACCAGGTCATCTTCGAGGAGTTCAAGGGCACGGGCAACGCGGAGCTCGTATTGAGCCGCGAGCTGGCCGACCGCCGCATATTTCCGGCGATCGACCTCGCCGCCAGCTCGACCCGCCGCGAGGAACTGCTCCTCAGCGAGGACGAGCTGGCGGCGTCCCACGCGCTCCGGCGTCAGCTCGGCGGGATGCAGCCGGCCGACGCGATGTCGGAGTTGATCCGGCTGATGAAGCGCACCCGCACCAACGAGGAGCTGGTGTCGTCGATCATGGCTCAGGCGAGGTAGGCACCGCGTCCTCGGCGGAGTCGGGTTCGACGATCGCAGAATCGGCTGCGGCGCCAGCGTCGCCCGCATCGACGGGCGGTGCCACGCTATCCTGCCGCGGCTGCTGTTGCGTGCCGCCGGGCGCTCCAAAAATGCCGCGCAGCCTGTCGGTGACCGCATCGCGTACGCGCTCCCTCCCTTCCTCGAGCGCCTCCTCGACACTGCGGGTTCCTGGCGCCGGCAGGAGGTCGCCGACGCCTTCGGGTGCCCGTTCCGCCAATTCTTCGGCCAGCCGCCTCGCGACCTCGCGCGCTTCGGCCTCTGCCTCTTCGCGTACGCGATCGGCGATGCGCGCCCCGGCGGCCGAGAGGTCGAGGCGCACCGTGGGTCGCAGCAGCTCGCCGGAGAGCACCGCGCCCACGGGAACGCGCCCGTCTTCATCCGCTACTGCAGAGACGAGGGCGGCCGCGACGTCGCCACGCAGTCGCTGCGTCCATTCCGGCCCGAGCAGCAGCGTCGCGCCGACCTCGAGCTCACCGCCGAGAGAGAACCATCCGGCCGCACGCGCCAGCAACTCGCCGGCGTCGAGCGCCGTCTCCTGGAGGAGAACCCGCGCGCCATCGATGGCGAAGGTACCGCTCCAGTCCCGGAACGTGATCGTATCGAGTTGCGGCAGCCCCAGCTCCCGCCCGAGCGCGCTGATCAGCGGCCACTGCACGAGGCGTCCCCCGGCGAACGCGATCGAGCCGGACCCGCCGAAGGACGAAGCGAGCGGTAGCGCCGTCCGGTCCAGGCGCATGTCGAGGGTGCCGTGGAGGAGCATCTCGCCGTCGATGCGGCCGCGGAACGGCGTGTAGCGCTGGAGGAACGCTTCGGCCGCGGACCGTTCCACGCGGTATTCGACGTGGAGCGGCACGGTACCGTCGCTTGCCGGGCGATCCAGCCGCCCCGCGACGTGGACGAGTCCGCCGAACAACCTGAAGTCCGCGACACGCAGCTCGAGTGCGC
>DATMSC010000279.1:0-7947 GCA_035565595.1 Longimicrobiales bacterium
CCTGGGGGTTTCGTCGAGCCAGCTCGATGAGGTGGAGCGCGGCTTCTCGTTCCGCCCCGGCACGCCGCTGGACATGCGGATGGGGGGAGCTGAGAGCGGCCGGGAATCCGCCGCGGACCTGCTCAACCGGGCTCCGGAATCGGAGCTGGCGCGCGTGTTCCGGGAATACGGCGAGGAGCGGCATTCGCGGCGCCTGGCCCGGGCGGTGGTGGAGCGGCGGAGGGAGCGACCGTTTGTCGTAAGTGATGATTTCGTCGCGGTGATCCGGCGAGTCCTGGGTCCGCGGATGGATGCGCAGGACAAGGCCCGGCTCTTTCAGGCGCTGCGGATCGCGGTGAATGACGAGCTTGGATCGATCGAGCGGGCGTTGCCGATCCTTCGTGACCGGCTCGTCGAGGAGGGCGTCATGGTCGTGATCGCGTATCACTCGCTCGAGGATCGGATCGTGAAGGACGCATTCCGGGAATGGAGTCGCAGGTGCGTGTGTCCGCCGGAGTTGCCGGTATGCCGCTGCCGCGGCCGCGCGCTGGGCCGGACGCTCACGAAGCGGCCGGTTTTCGCATCAGAGGAAGAGGTCGAGAGGAACCCTCGGGCGCGCAGCGCTCGGCTGCGCGCATGGCGGAAGGACTGAGGTGGGACGGAGCTCGGGCGTGATCCGGTTCGCGTTGTCGCTCCTGGCGCTATTGCTGTCGCTCGGCCTGGTGACATGGCGCCAGAGCCGCGCGCTCGAGCTTTCGCGCGAGGTCGACGAGGCGCGGCAGGCTCGCGCGCTGGCCGAGTCGGACGTGGCGCGGCTGGAGCAGGGCATTCGCGCGCTGGAGAGCCGGACCCGTGTCGTGCGCGACGCCGCGGCGCGGCTGGGCATGCGCATGCCTACGGCGAGCGAGATCGTGATCCTGCCGATGCCGTATGCCGGGGAGGACTCGGCAGCCAACGAATCCGAGCGCGCAGTTGTCGCGTCACTCATCGCGCGATTCGGCGCGCGACTGCGTGGCGTGGCTGCCGGGGACGCCGGCGACGATCACGTCCAGGAGCAGGCGCCGGAGCTTGCCAACGTGGCGGGTGGCGTCCTGGCGGAGACCGGGGGTGACCGGTGAGGGCTCTCCGCGGCGGCTTGTCCCTCGGTATCCGGCGTCGCCTGCTCCTGTGGGCGCTTCTGCTGGGTAGCGGCGTAGTCGCCTGGCGCGCGGTCACGCTCCAGTGGCTCGAACACGAAACGTGGGCGGCGCGCGCGGAGGCTCAGCAGCGGCAGCGGGAGGCCGTACCTGCGCCCCGTGGCACGATTTACGACCGCAATGGTATTCCCCTCGCGGTGGACCGTGAGGTCTACCGCGTGGCCATCGCGCCGCACGAGGTGACGGATCGGGACGAGGTGGTGCGCCGGCTGCGCGAGGAGCTGGGGCTCACGGCCGCTGCCGCCCGGTCGGCCGTGGACTCCGGGCGCAGATGGGTGGTCCTGCCGGGACGCCACGATCCGGCGATCCGGGAACGGCTTGGCGGGCTGACGGGCGTATACTTCGAGCCGGAACTGGAGCGCGCGTATCCGCAGGGAGAGCTGGCGCTCGAGATCATAGGTCGAGTCGGATCGGATGGGCGCGCGCTCAGCGGACTCGAGCTGGAGCTGGACAGCATACTCCGCGGCAGGGCTGGTTCGCGCGTGCTGCGTCGCGACGGTCGCGGTGAGCCGATCCCCGGGTCGATGTTGTACGTCGAAGCGCCGGTCCCCGGCGCTGACGTGTTTCTGACAATCGATGCCAGCCTCCAGGAGATCGTCGAAGCATCGCTCGCCGACGCGATTGCCGAGACGTCTGCGGAGGGGGGCGACCTGGTGATCATCGATCCGGAGACTGGCGAGATCCTGGCCGGCGCGACGCACCGACGGAACGGGGGCGTGCACTGGCGGGCGGTCACGGATCCGTACGAGCCGGGATCGACGATCAAGCCGTTTTCCGCGGCTGCGCTGCTGGCTGGCCGGCACGCAACGTCGAATGACAGCGTTTTTGCGGAGAACGGCCGCTATCAGGTCGGGTCCCGGACGATCACCGACGTGCAGCCGTACGGCTGGCTGACGCTACGTGACGCGCTCAGGGTCTCGTCCAACGTGGCGATGGTCAAGTTCTCCGAGCGGCTGGAGCCGGCCGAGCACTACGGCTACCTGCGGGACGCGGGCTTCGGGACTCCGACGGGCGTGCCGTATCCGTCTGAGGCGTCGGGAGTGCTGCGGCGCCCTTCCGAGTGGTCGAGGTACTCGCAGGGGAGCCTGGCCATCGGGTACGAGGTCTCGGTTACGCCGCTCCAGATGGTTCTGGCGTACGGGGCCATCGCGAACGGCGGCGTGCTCATGGAGCCGCGGCTGGTGCGCGAGGTCCGATCGCGGGACGGTCGCGTGCTTCGCAAATACGAACCGCGGGAAGTCCGGCGGGTGTTCCCGGAGTGGGTGGCGCGGGAGGTGGCGTCGACGCTGGCCGAAGTAGTGGAATCGGGATCGGGGCGGGAGGCGGGACTCGGCCCGTTCCGGGTCGCCGGCAAGACCGGCACGGCTCGCATCTTCGACGGCGCCAGCTACCTGCGGGCGTACACGGCATCCTTCGCAGGATTCTTTCCCGCGGAAGAGCCGCAGCTCGCCTTCCTGGTCAAGCTGGACCGACCGCAGGGTGACTACTATGGCGGACTCACCGCGGCACCCGTTACCCGCAGGGTTCTCACCGCCGCCCTCGCCGCGCGGAGCTCGCCGCTCGACCGGAGCGCGGTCGCGGCGGTCGATCCGCGTCGGGTGGGCACCGGCTTCCAGCTCGCCAGCACTGGCGAAGGGACGGCGCACGCAGCTCCCGCTGCGGAGGTGGTGCGGCTCGTGGCTGAGGATGGTGTGCGGACGACGGGAGCGGCTGTGCTCGCGGCCGCTGGTATCGAAGCGGAGGCACGGGCGGTGCCGAACGTCGCCGGGCTGCCGGTACGGGACGCGGTCCGCGCGCTCCATCGCGCCGGATTTTCTGTCGTTGTGGAAGGCGCCGGCCTGGTGAGCGGGACGCGCCCGGAAGCGGGCGCGGCCGTCGCTGGCGGCGAAACGGTCGTGGTGCGGGCGTCGGAGGTCGGGCGATGACGCGGCCCGCTGTCCCGGTCCGCTTCGGCGTCCGGCTCTCGGACGTCGTGGCACGGCTAGACCGGGAGGGCCTCCTGGTCTCCTCACCGACGGCTGACCCGGTTCTCGCAGGGATCGACGACGACAGCCGGGTTGTGGCGCCGGCCCACCTCTTCTGCGCCTGGGTCGGCACTGCAACGGACGGCCATGGCTACTTGCCCGCGGTCGAGCAGGCGGGCGCGGCCGCCGCACTCGTCGAGCGGCGGGTCCCCGAGGTCGAGGTGCCGCAGGTCGTGGTGGTGGACGGGCGCCGCGCCGCAGCGGCCGCGGCCGCGCTGATGTACGGCGATCCCGCCGACGAGCTGGTCATGGTCGGCGTGACCGGGACGAATGGGAAGACCACCACGACGTGGATCCTCCGGCATCTGCTGGACGGCCGCTACCGAGCTGCCTCGATCGGGACGCTCGGAGTTCTCCTGCCGGAGGGCGCGGTACCTGAAACCGACCCGTTGACGACACCCGGACCGGTCGCACTGGCTCGCGCACTCCGTGAGCTGGCGAACCAGGGCGTCACCGCCGTCGCGATGGAAGTGTCAT
The DNA here is from genome assembly GCA_035565595.1 of Longimicrobiales bacterium. GTDB lineage: Bacteria > Gemmatimonadota > Gemmatimonadetes > Longimicrobiales > RSA9 > DATMSC01. Next base: position 3,677 of record DATMSC010000279.1, read on the forward strand.
CGCATGCGCTTCACCAGGGGCGGGTGCACGGCGTCCGGTTCGACGCGGCGGTGTTCACCAATCTTACCCGTGACCACCTGGACTATCACGGGACGGAGGCGGCCTACCTCGAGGCGAAACGAAGCCTGATCGGACTGCTCCGGGCGAACGGTACGGCCGTCATCAACGCGGACGATGCTGCGTGGGCGGGTCTCGAGGAGGCTGCCCCGCACGCGGTCCGCTTCGGGATCCGGGCGGCGGACGCGGAGATCCGCGCCGAGTCACTCGAGCTGACGGCTCGCGGCGCACGCTTCGAAATGGTGACATCCGGCGGCATCCTCGCTGCAGAGCTACCGCTCCTCGGAGCCTTCAACGTCCAGAACGCGCTCGGCGCGGCTGCCGCGTGCCTGGCGCTCGGCATCCCGGCAGATGAAGTCGTCGCACGCCTGGCGACGGTGCCGCAGGTGCCTGGCCGGCTCGAGCGGATCGCGGATTGGCCGTGCCCGGTCCTGACGGATTACGCGCACACCCCGGACGCACTCGAGCGTGTGCTCGCGACGATCCGGCCGCTCGTGGCCGGCCGTCTGATCGTGGTGTTCGGCGCCGGAGGCGACCGCGATCGGGGGAAGCGGCCGCTCATGGGAGAGGTCGCCGAACGGTACGCGGATGTCGCGATCGTCACGTCGGACAACCCGAGGACGGAAGATCCCGACGCGATCATCGACGAGATCGTGGCTGGCATGCCGGCCGGTCGGCATCTCCGGATCACGAACCGGCGCGCCGCGATCGGCAAGGCGTTGTCACTGGCCTCCGCCGACGACCTGATCCTTCTCGCCGGCAAGGGTCATGAGACGTATCAGATCCTGGGTACTGAGCGGGTGCCCTTCGACGAGCGGCAGGTCGTGGCCGAGCAGGTTCTGGCGATGCAGGACGGAGTCGAACGGTGAGCGCCACGGATTTCTGGACTGACGCGCGCGTGCGTGAAGCGCTCGGCTCGACCCGGAGCGCTGACGGCGCCCGTGCGTATACAGGGGTCAGCACGGACACGCGCACGCTGGGTCCCGGCGCGCTGTTCGTCGCTCTCGCCGGCGACCGATTCGACGGCCACGCTTTCCTCGACGAGGCGATCGCCCGGGGCGCAGGCGGCCTCGTGGTGCGGGAGGGCACTGCCGTGCCCGACGCGACGGGCCGGGTGATCGTTTACGAGGTGCCTGACACCCTCGTCGCGCTCGGTGCATTGGGTCGGTATCGGCGCCGGCACCTGAACGCGCGGGTATGCGCCATCACCGGCACGGTAGGGAAGACGACCACGAAGGAGATGGTCCGGGCCGCGCTGTCGACGCGTTACCGCGTGCACGCGACGGTCGGCAACCTCAACAACCTGGTGGGGACGCCGCTCACGCTGCTCGCCGCACCTGATGACGCGGAGGCGCTCGTCGTCGAGGTGGGCACGAACGCACCCGGAGAGATCGCGACGCTTTCCGCCATTGTCGAGCCGGATGCCGCGATCATCACTGCGATCGGCGAGGGGCATCTCGAAGGGCTCGGATCCCTGGCCGGTGTCTTGGAAGAGAAGGTCTCGCTCCTGCGCGGTCTGCGACCCGGCGGCGTCGCCCTCGTTGCGGACGAGCCGCCGCAGCTCGCGACCCGGGCAGCGCAGCTCGTCAGCAACCTCCGCGTGGCCGGGTGGACGGAGCGCGCGGACCCGACCGTCCGGGCGCGAGGGCTCATGCTCGATGAGGACGGACGGGCGATGTTCAACTGGCTCGACCATGCGGTGCATCTCTCCGCACCGGGCCGGGCCAACGCGCGCAACGCGCTGCTCGCCCTGGGTCTCGCGGTCGAGTGGGGCGCAGATCCTGGCGCGGCTGCGCACGCGGTCGCGGCGCTCGAGCCGCCATCGATGCGCGCTCAGGTGGTTCGGTTCGGACCGCTCCGCGTCGTTGCAGACTGCTACAACGCCAACCCGGTAAGCCTGCAGGCGGCGGTCGAGATGCTGGTGGCCATGAACCGGGGCTCGGGGCGGGTGGCCGTCGTCGGAACGATGCGGGAGCTCGGCGATAGGTCGGAGGAGCTGCACCGCCGCGCAGCGCGCATGCTCGCCGACGCCGACCTCGACCTGGTCGTCGCGACGGGCGAATTCGTTCCCGCATTCCAGCCGCTGGCGGGCGATCTGGGCGATCGGCTGATCCTGGAGCAGGACCCGCTGGCCGCCTACGAGCGGCTGGCGCCGCGACTGCAGGGGGGGGAGGTCGTGCTCCTCAAGGGGTCGCGCGGCGTAGCCCTCGAACGGCTCCTCCCGCTGTTCGAACGGGACTGGACGACCGGGAGTCGCGCCGGGACCGGCGCCGACGACACCGCGCAGGGAGGTGGCTGATGCTCTATCACCTCCTGGCCCCGCTCGCGGAACACCACATCCTGTTCAACCTGTTCCGTTACATCACCTTCCGTGCGGTCGGCGGGGTGGTCACGGCGCTGCTCCTCTCCTTCGTGCTGGGGCCCCCGATCATCCGCTGGCTGACGAAGCTCCGGTTCGGGCAGGTCATTCGTACGGATGGGCCCGAGGGCCATTTCGGGAAGGCCGGTACCCCCACCATGGGGGGCGTCCTGATCCTCACGGCGACTGTGGTCGCGACGCTGCTCTGGGCGCGGCTGGACAATCCGTACACCTGGATCGTGCTCATCGTCCTGCTCTGGATGGGGCTGCTGGGATTCCTGGACGACTACCACAAGGTGGTGCGCCGCAGCTCGGCGGGATTGAGCGGCCGTGGCAAGCTCGTCGGGCAGGGGATGATCGGTCTCCTGCTCGGGGGATTCCTGCTGATCTGGCCGATCAGCCCGATGCCGGCGACGTGGACTAGCGTCCCGTTTTTCTCGGATTTCTATCTCGAGATCTGGCGCGCGCTCTTCGTTCCGTGGGTGATGCTCGTGCTGATGGGCAGCTCCAATGCGGTGAATCTCACCGACGGGCTGGACGGGCTGGCGGCGGGACTCATGGCGATCGCCGCGGCGACATTTGCCGTCTTCGCGTATCTGATCGGCCGCGCCGACGCCTCCCAGTACCTGGGACTGTTCTATCTGCCCGGCGCCGGGGAGCTGTCGGTATTCTGCGTGGCTCTGGCGGGTGCTGCGCTCGGCTTCCTCTGGTACAACGCGCACCCCGCCCAGGTCTTCATGGGCGACACGGGTTCGCTGGCGCTCGGCGGCGCAATCGGCGCGGTGGCCCTGCTCCTGAAAATGGAGTTCCTGCTGGTGATCGTGGGCGGCGTCTTCGTGGCAGAAGCGCTCTCGGTCATGGCCCAGGTCGGCTACTTCAAATACACCGCGCGCCGGTATGGCGAGGGGCGCCGGGTGCTGCTCATGGCCCCACTGCACCACCACTTCGAGAAGCTGGGGTGGGCGGAGAGCAAGGTCATCATCCGATTCTGGATCCTAGGGATCCTCTGTGCACTGATCGCGTTCAGCACGTTGAAGATCCGATGAGCGGGCACGGAATCACGGGCGAAGCGGGCGAAATCGGCGGCCGTGTGCTGCCGGGCCGGATCGGTGTGCTCGGTCTGGCACGGAGCGGGCGCGCTGCCGCAGAGCTGGCGCTCAGGCTCGGCGCCGCCGTGTACGCGTCGGACGCGGGTGACTCGCCGGTGCTGCGGCAGGCTGCCGAAGCGATCCGGGGTCTGGGCGGCGAGGCGGAGCTGGGCCGGCATGACGTGGACCGCCTGGCCTCGTGCGATCTGATCGTCGTGAGTCCCGGAATCCCGCCGACCGCGGCCGTGCTAAACGACGCCAGGATCCGCGATACACCGCGCATCTCCGAGCTGGAGTTCGGATTCCGGTATCTGGCTTCGCCGGTGATCGCGGTGACGGGAACGAACGGGAAGACGACGACGACATCCTGGATTTCGCATATCCTGCGCGCCTCCGGAGTGGAAGCGCCTGCCGCCGGGAACATCGGGCTCGCTCTCTCGGAAGTCGCTCTCCGGGAATCGGCGCCGTCGTGGGTCGTGGTCGAGGCGAGCTCCTTCCAGCTAGCGAACGTCGAAACCTTTGCACCGCGCGTTGGCGTGTTGACCAACCTGGCGCCCGACCACCTCGACCGGTACCCGAGCGTGGAGGCGTATTATGCCGACAAGGCGAGGCTTTTCGAACGCGCGACGTCGGACAGCATCTGGGTGCTGAACGGCGAGCAGCCGGAGGTCCGCGAGCTGGCTGGCCCCGCGCCCGGGCTACGGTACTGCGTGCGCGTACATTCCGCTCCCGAAGCCGGGGAGCTGGGCGGTTACGTGTCGGCGGAC
>DATMSC010000280.1:0-2060 GCA_035565595.1 Longimicrobiales bacterium
GATGCCGGCGTCATCGACTCGAGCACCGTCGAGCTCGGCGATGACCTGATCGCGAGCCGCTCGATCGATAACCGTGTGGGCGCTTACGTCGTGTTGGAAGCGCTCCGCCTCCTGGCAGAGGATCGGCCGTCGGCTTCGGTCTCGGCGGTCGCCACGGCGCAGGAGGAGATCGGATACCACGGCGGCGGCGCGCGGACCAGCGCGTACTCCGTGGACCCGGCTGTCGCGATCGTCGTGGACGTGACTTTCGCGACGGATACGCCGGGGATGGAGAAGCGGGAGCTGGGCGAGCACAAACTCGGGAGCGGCCCCGTGATCTCGCGTGGCTCTGCAGTGAGTCCGGTTGTCGTGGACGCGCTCATTGCGGCTGCCGAACGCGAATCCATCCCGTACACGCTGTCGGCGTCGGCGAGGTACACGGCGACGGACGCGGACGCGATCCACCTTTCCCGGGCCGGCGTTGCGACCGGTCTCGTCTCGATCCCGAACCGCTACATGCATTCGCCGAACGAGATCGTGAGCCTCGCGGATCTACGCAACGCCGCACGGCTCATCGCCGCGTTCATCCGGTCGCTGACGCCCGAGACGGACTTCGCTCGGCGCTGACCGATCAACTGAACTCTCAACGAGGTCGTTCATGCTGGAACCCATCGAGATCGTCAAGCAGCTCCAGGAAATGCGCGAGAGCGGCTATCTCTCCGACGCGATCCTGCGCGAGGCGGTCAAGGCGATCAAGGCCGCTGACCCGCGCTACGACTGGGTTGGCGCTTACCTGCTGAACCCGGACGAGCAGGTGCTCTGGCTGCACAACTACCTGGGCGAGTCCGCGGAGCAGGCGAGGATCGCCGTCGGGGAGGGGGTCTGCGGCAGGGCAGTCGCCGAGAAGAAGAACCAGAACGTGTCCGACGTGACCGAGATCGAGGACTACGTCGCGTGCGGCCCCGATGCGGCCGCCGAGCTGGTCGTGCTGATCCGCGCGGGCGACGAGGTCCTCGGCGAGCTGAACCTCGACAGCCATCGCAAGGGTGCATTCACGGCTGCTGACGAGGAGGCGGTCGCGACGATCGCCGACAAGCTCGCCGAGGTCCTCATGGCGGAGCGCCGCTGAGCGCATACGCTCGAGGCCAGTAGCAAATCTCCTTCAGGACCACCGGGCGCTGCAGGTCGTGCGGCCAGTGCCCACGCCTCGCCCTGGCCGGTGGTCCGTCTCCCCGCCCGTGACCGATGGAGAGGCGCCCCTGCGGGTGCTGGTCACATCCCCGTCGGTCACGGGCGGCGTGCGTATGTTGATCGTGCAGCGTCCACTCCCTGACTCTTCCCCGCCCGCCACGTTTCAGCGGCGCAAGCGTGATTCTCCACCCGGGCAGCCGTGTGGTGCCGCGTGTCGTGTCCGGCCGCTGAGGGACGCGTGAGAACCCGCACATTGCGCGGGGGTACGCGCCTGAGGCATCGTGTCTCGATTCGCGAACGCGAAATCATTCGTCCATGACCGCACAACGCGTGAGTCTGTAGCACGGTCGAGGGATGATCACGGCAGTGGAGCAAGCGGTGCGGACATGTCGGCGCTGACGCTGGATGCGTCGCTCGCGGCGGAGCTGCGCTCGATCGTCGGTCACGACGCGGTCATCACCGACGCCGGGCGGCTCCTCGTATACGAGTCCGATGGCCTCACCGCATATCGGGTGCAGCCGCGGGCAGTCGTTGCGCCGCGGGGCACGGCGGAGGTGGCGGCGGTGGTCCGGGTGCTGGCGCGGGCCGGCGTGCCGTTCGTGCCGCGCGGTGCGGGGACGGGGCTCTCGGGTGGCGCACTGGCGCTCGAGGGCTCGGTCGTGATCTCGCTCGCGCGGATGAACCGGATCCTCTCGCTGGACCCGGAAAACCGCAGGGCGAGGGCCGAGCCCGGCGTCGTGAACGCTCGCCTGAGCGAAGCGGCCGCGCCGTACGGACTCTATTACGCGCCGGACCCCAGCTCCCAGGCAGCGTGCACGATCGGCGGCAACGTCGCTGAGAACGCGGGCGGGCCACACTGCCTGCGCTATGGCGTGACGACGAACCACGTC
>DATMSC010000281.1:0-5291 GCA_035565595.1 Longimicrobiales bacterium
GCTCGCGGATCACGCACCCGAACGCGCCTGAGCTCGCCCACCTCTTTTTCGCCGAGGGACTCGCGCCTCCGCTCTTCCGGATCTTCGCCACGCACCCGCCGCTCATGGAGCGGATCCGGCGCATCGACCCGACTTTCGACGGAACGTTTCCGAATACGCCCACACCCCCGCAACTTCGCCTCGTCGACTTGGTGCAGGATGACGTGGACCGCGGCATCGCACGCGGCGAGAGGTACGGAGCGGGGGTCGTCGAGCGGCTGGGTGCGGCGGCGCTCCTCGATACGATCGGCGATCCCACGGTCGAGCATCTCGGTCGTGCCAGGCACGTCCTCGCGGACCTGCCCGCAGAGGTGCGCGCCGCCGCCCACGATCCTGTAGGCGCGCAGGCGCTCGTGCTCGCGCTGCTGGTCGCCTACGACACGCCGACGGCTGCGGACCAGGCCACGTCCGCGCTCTGCGACCCGGCCGTTGCCGGGCAGTTCGGTGCGCTCTCCCGACTCGTTCACGCGCTTCCGCGCCAGGCCCGCCTGCCGTTGCTGGACCTCGCGCTCCCCGCGCTCCGAAGGCTGACGCCGGAGCAGGGACGCCGTTTCCACCAGATCGCCCTCAATGTGATCCGGGCCCGCGGCGAGCTCCGGATCCTGGACCTCGCCGTGATCCGCGCGCTGGATCGCGCCGTCGGGCGGGCGGCACGCCGGCAGCCAGCGCCGTACGGCGGCGTACACAATTTCGGGCCGCTCCGGCACGACATCGAAATCCTGCTATCCGCCGTGGCGAGAGCTGGCCACACCGGGTATTGGCAGGACGAAGACGTGGCGGCGGCCGCGTTCGCCAGCGGTTGCCGTTCGCTCCCCCGCGCGCTCCGCCTGCGCCTGCAACCGGCCAGCGCGACCGGGGTCGCCGTCGTCGACAAAGCACTCTCCGCCATCGAGCGCGCCGCGCCGGCTCTCCGCAAGCGCGTGCTCGAGGCGTGCATCGGCGCCATCGCGCACGATGGCATGATCACGTTCGACGAGGCGGAGCTCGTGCGCGCCGTCGGCGAGGCGCTGGATCTGCCGATCCCTCCCGCCATCGAGGCCGCCGCACCGGTCGGCTGATCGCGCCACCTGCCTCGAATCGGACGGCGCGACCACTCCGGCGTCACCGGTTGAGCCAGTGCGCGATCCTGATCACGAAAGCGTTGTCCGGATGCAATTCCATGAGATCGCCGTATTCGCCGCCTCAACCCCGGTCGGGGTAGAGATCCAGTGAGCCCTCCCGGCCGTGCGCCCACGCCACGATCAGCGTCGAGCCCGGGGCGGTATTGCCACCTGGCTACCGCGTTGACCCGCAGTCGCCGGAAGGTGAAGGCGTCCCTTCGTAAGCCGAATAGGGGCGCATCCGCGCCGCGTACTCGTCGGCGTCGGGATCCGCCAGCTCGATCCGGAGCTGGAACAGGGTGTCAGGGGTCGTGTGGAAAAATCCCGACCTCATTGCGAAATGCGATGACCTGATTTCAGTGTGCGCCGCGACGGCGGGATCGGGCACTGGCTGGCGTACGCCCTCAAACGGCTGTCGTATTTGGGTTTGCGCAGTGCGTGCGGGACGACCCGCCGTCGGTGCTCGTGCTGGTACGGGCGTTGCCCTCCGCTGGACGTCGACAACGGGCGTGTTTGCCGTAAGTGACTCATGACCGGCCCGTAATGGATACATGGAATGGTAGCCGCCCCGGTTTCACCATGCTGGAGGCGGTTTGCGTGTTGCTGCTTCTCGCGACGATCGCCGCCGTCGCGCTTCCGCGAGCTGGTGCCCTGCTCCAGTTCCTTGCCACGCGGGATGCCGCCAGCGTGGTGGCGACGGAGCTCGACCATGCCCGAACGCTCGCCGCGCGGTTGCGTGTGCCTGTCAGAGTCACCTGCGAGTGCAATACCGGGACGTTGATCTTCATCGACAGGAGCACCGGCGACGAGGTGTACCGCCGCCGCGTGGCCGGTGCGGAGGCGGGAATGGGCGTCCAATCGATTGCGTTCTCGGTGCAGGAGGTCGACGTGTACCCGTCCGGCATCACCTCGGGCCCGTTGATGGTCACGGTTGCGACTCCCGATGCGCAGCGTGCAGTGGTGATGACCAGCGCGGGTCTCGTGCGGGTGCTGCCATGAAGAGCGCGCGAACGGGGCCGAGCGCTGGCTTTTCGCTCGTCGAAGCGATGGTCGCGCTGTTGATGATCGCCGTGTCGGCGGTCATCCTCCTGCCGATTACTTTCGATATCGCGCTTCAGACTCGCCGGACCACAGTCGAGAATCAGCGAACCGCCACGCTGAATGCCGAGGTCGAGAACGTCTCGAGCATCGAGTTCGACGCGCTGGAATCCGGTACGACGTGCGTCGACTTCTCGAACTCGCATTTCCCGCACACCAAGTGCATCACCGTGACCGAGCTCGGCAACGGCAATCGCAAGCGGGTCACGGTGGTCGTGACGCCCCACAACGGCTATGGCGTGGGCGCCGACACGGTCGTCGTCGAGCGTTCCAGGCCCGGGCGCTACAACCCACTGGATCCATGATCGTGCGACGGAGCTGCCCTCCCGGCACGACGCTGGTCGAGTTGATGGTCGGTCTCGTGATCGCGGCGATCCTTGGCGCTGCGGTCGTGCGGGGGCTGATGAGCGAGGCGAGGATCAGCGAGGACCGGGAGGCGTGGGCGAACGCGCGCCGCGTAACGCTCAGCGCGGCGGGTCGCCTCGCGAGCGAGCTGCGCATGGTGGAAACCGGCGGGGGCGTCGAATACGCCAACGACGCTGGAGACACACTCGTCGTCCGGGCACCCTACGCCTTTGGCGTTCTGTGCGCGACCGACGGGAGTCTCTCGACGGTGGCGCTGCTTCCCGCGGACTCGGTGATGCTCGCGGCGCCCGGATTCTCCGGGTTCGCGTGGCGGAATGCCGAAACCGGCACGTACGCGTACGTGACGGCCGGTACGGACATCGATCTGGAGGGCGACCCGGACGATTGTGAAGACAACGGGATCACCCCGGTCACGGGGCTCGCGGATTCGCCCGACGGCCTTGTCATCGAGCTCGAGGGCGCGGTACCGGACGACCTCGCACCGGGCACCGTGATCTTCCTGTTCCGTCGCGTCCGGTACGTTTTCGCGGATTCCGACCTGGTTCCGGGACAGGTGGGTCTCTGGCGGACGACTCTGTCCACTGGAGCGACGGAGGAGCTGGCTGCCCCGTTCGACAGCACCGCCCGGTTCCGCTACTTCGTCCCGGGCGAAGTTGAGGCCCAGGAGGACGTGCCCGGTTCGCTCGCGGGTATTCGCGGAGTCGAGATCCAGCTCGACGGCCGGAGCGAGATGGCGCCTCGAGTTTCGGAGTCCGGGAGTCGCATCCTGCGCATGGCGAGCGCCATCTACTTCCAGAACACCACTGATTGATCGTGCGATGAGGATGCACTTCGCGAATCGACCCGGCACCGCGCTGCCGCTGGCGGTCCTCTGGATGACGATCATTGCCGTTGGAGCCGCCGCGGCGGTGAACCGACTTTCGGCGGAGCGCCGGGCACAGGCGAACCGCATCGCCGAGGTCGACACCTTCGCGCTCGCACAGGCGGGGCTCGACCGCTACCTCGCCACCGAAACGCAACCTCCGGGTGCAAGCCACACGACGACCATTACCGACCTGGATGGCGGCACTGTCGAAATCACCGTGCACCGGCTCCGCGAAGCGGACGACGACGGCCCCGCCCTGTACGCCGTTCGCGCGCGTGCCGTGAATACCTCCGCCATCCGCTACGACGCCGCGACGGGCAATGCGGTCAGGTCGGTGGCGCGGATCGTTACATGGGTGAGCGGGTCCATGACCGTGCAGTCCGCCTGGACGAGCATCACCGGCATCCACAAGAACGGGGCTTCAGGCACCATCACGGGGACCGACCAGTGCGGCGTTCAGCCGATGGTGGCGGGCGTCGCGGTGCCGACGACCGCCGTCAACGGCGACCCGGGATACAGCCAGAACGGCGCCGGACACGTGCCGCGTGGCGATCCGGACATCCTGCACATCGGCGCCAACGCGAACGAGGCGGCCGACCTCGTCAATATCGACTGGGACGCGATCGTGAATGCGGGCGCCATCGCCGCGGACTACGTCCTCACCTCGACGTCCGGCTGGCCGTCCAATTTCGACGACTGGCCCACGATCTACGTCAACAATGCGGGCGGTACGATATCGCTCGGCCCGGGCCAGTCGGGGAAAGGACTGCTCGTGATCCGGGGTAATGCAACGCTGAACGGATCATTCTCCTGGCACGGCGTGGTCCTCGTCGGTGGAGTGATGGGCGGGAACGGCAACCAGACGATCCACGGCGCCGTCGTGACCGGGTTGAACGTCAAGCTCGGAGAAACCGTGGCGCGGAACTCCCTCGGCAACGGCACCAAGGATTTCCGCTACAATAGCTGCTACGTCGTCAACGCCCTGGCCGGGTTCGGCGGCTTCTCCGCCATGTCCAATGCCTGGGCGGACAACTGGCCGGAATGGTAGGAGTTTTCGGAGTCCGGTGTTCAGGTTTCAGTGTTCCGGGGTCGGGCGCCGGCATCCGGCTGCAAGCACAAGACGGACCGGCCGCATCCCGTTGCCTCCGGCCGTCTGCCCGCCGGCGCCTTCCCGGCCCCGGCCCTTTCTCCAAGAGATTGAAGAACGCCGTACATCGAGCGTCGAACACTGAACACCGGGCTCCCGGCCGCTACCCTTTTCTGGCGTACACGCGTGCATTATATGTAGCGTCGTAAATCGCTCTCCCTACCGTGCCAGGACCTGCATCATGAGAACCCTGCTGAAGTTGGCGGTTGCCATCGCCATCGTTGTCGTACTCATCGCGGCGGGCGGCTACTTCTGGGTGTCGACCGGCGTCTCGCGGATACTCGCCCAGACCTACAGTGCCCACACCGTCGACTTCCCAATCCCGTTCCCCCTGACCGACGAGGAGATCGCCGAGCTGGGGCTCGAGTCGGCCGCGCCGGACGAGCTCGAGCGCGTGGCCATGGCCCGGGCCGTCGAGCGGGGGCGCCACCTGGTGAGCGCCAGGTACAGTTGTACCGAGTGCCACGGCGCGAACTTCGGCGGCGGCGTCATGATCGATGCATTCCCCATCGGCACCATGCTCGGCCCGAACCTCACGACCGGCCAGGGGAGCCGCACGCTCGAGTACACGCCCGCGGACTGGGACCGCACCGTGCGCCACGGGATCCTCCCCGACGGACGGGGCGCCGTCATGCCGTCCGAGGACTTCCGCCTCATGTCGGACCAGGAGCTGTCC